>CAKZMZ010000137.1 GCA_937129345.1 uncultured Thalassovita sp.
GCCAGGGTGGCCACCTTGAGCTTCTCGTAGGTCACGGTCATATCTAAACCCACCACCACAACCTGAATATCCGTGTCGCTTACTTCAAAGCCAGCGTCTTTTACAATCTTCATGATTTTTAAGAAGTCGGAATGTACTTCATTACCTGCTTCATCAAATTCATGTGCCTTGGCACTCACCCCTTTGGCATAGGGCATGAGTTCAGCCATGCCTTTGTAGCGATCATATTCCTTGGCACAGCCATCGGCAGTCCTTTCTATGCAGAAATTACCAAAGTCAGGAAGAGTACCTACGTTATTCTTACCCACTTTCTGCATTACTCCTGCCAACCAAGTGCCGTCAGATGAATATCCTCCATGGTTCTCCACCAAGATATTGATGTCTTTGGTTTTTGCATACTCGGCTAGTTTACTGAGGCCGTCCACTGCATTGGCGGCAACTTCTTCGGCAGTGCCCTGCCCTGCTGCATTTACCCTAATAGATTGAGCGCCTAAAAGCTGGGCGATATCTACCCACTTGTAGTGGTTTTCTACTGCTTTCATTCGGGCGTCTGCATCGGCATCTCCTAATTCGCCGAGTGCATCGCACATAATCAACCCTACAGAAACACCGGCATCCTCACATTTTTGTTTGTAGGCCTCCCAGTAAGCTTGGTCGTCTGCTTTACCATAGTAAAAGGTATTGACCAACTCAACCGTGTTAACGCCATATCCTGCTGCTATGCTCGGGAAATCGTCTGGATTTAATTCACCTTGTAAAAGCGATTCGGGGTCTTCTTGTAATTTTTGGGCAAAAGCCATCCAATCTCCATCCAGCGAAGGACCAAAAAAGGATTTGTGCAAAGACCACTGCGCCAATGATATCTTAAAAGGAGGCTCGGTAGTTGTTGCTACCTTATTCTCCTCATTACTGGCTTCAGCCTCAGCCGTATTTTCCTTCTCTGTGCTGCATGAGACTATCTGCAAAGCCACTAAAACCATAACAATCAATCTCAAAGAAATGTACTTCATTTTCTTATCCGTTTTTAATGTTTATTTAATTATGATGTGAAGTTATGGATTAAAGATTTACTTTGGAAAAGCTGAATAGGACAATTGATACCAAACCCTCAATTTACATCCAATTTCTCTTTAGCCTCTAGCAAAAGTTTTACATTATAAATTAAACAAAATAGGGCCTATCCAATCCTTTGGATAGTCTTTTGACACTTTTTTAGAACTGAAACCAAAATCCTACATATTATAAAAAATATGAGTGTTGTTACAACTGATTGTCTATCTCTGATATATTGTTAGATGTGCGGTACTTTAGCAATTTACTACCGTTTTCAGCCTTGAGCAGTATGCCCGCCTCTATGTTTCCATTGAGAATGGAATTATTGATCATGAGTGAACTGTATTCTCTACCATCTGTCAAATTATACAAAATCCCATACTTATTTTTACTTTCAGTAAGACAAGCATGATCGATAAATACATAATCGCTATTTTCAATCAATAAACCGCTACCCGTAGATTGACTATTTCTAATAATAATATCTTCAAGTATCACATTGTTACAGTTTTTTATGCTCACTGCCGGATACTCACCGGCATGTCCTCGGATGTGCACATCTTCTATATACACTCCATCGATATTGGAAATGCTCAAGGGGCGCTCGCAATTATCAGCAGTAATGTTTTTAAAAACATGCCGAGAATGCCCTATCGGACTGTTGGCTGTACGAATGGCATGCCGACAATTAACAGCAATGATTCCTTCTGCTGTAACTGTTTGGTTGATCGCTCCCTCATCGCCATGGTCTTGTACGTCCAAAGCATAAATGCTATTTTCTGCATAAATTTTCCTTACCGTGGTATTCATAGTTCCATCGCTCACCTCAACCGCTCCGCGTAACTCAGAATCATAACAGCGAATGTTTTCGACCAACAAGTGGTTGATGTGACCATCATTCTCCCCGTTTATAGAAACTAAATCTCGCATATTTCCTCTACCAATGATATTACGGATAACACCTCCAACAATCGGGTCTGCATCTAGGTTGCTCACTTCAATGCCGTCTTTACTACTGTTATGGAACTGAGAATCCTCAATGAGGAAACCACCTTTGCTTACATGTATGAGTGGCACTCTATTGTCCTGCTCAACAGTTTTGGCATTGCCAGTAAGGTGTAAATTTCTGAGCACCACGTCATTACTTTTTATTGAAAGTATGACCACGCCTATACTGTCTGCAAGTCTTGCCCTGAGTCCTTCTATAATCAGTGGTTTATCTATCAAAATTCCTTCAGTTACCATGTACTCCTGCGCGGGGTCAAATGCTAACTTACTATAGGGCGCTGCCTTATCTATGATTTCTTGCAAATCATCAGTCCTTAGAAAGCCATTAGGGCTTTTCGTATTGTCGTGGTTGGAACTGCAACTTAATACCCAAAGAGATACCACAAAGAGGAATGAACGGCAGATTGTACTTTTCATATTTCTTAAAATAATTTTCATTCATTACTGACCCGTATAAAACTTTTTAGGGAGCAATAAAAAAACTGATGTTTCTAATCTCCCTTAACCTTAAAAGTAAACTTCCTAACTACCCTGAAGCCTACGTTGGTATATCTTTCTGTAGGAGGCTTCCTGCCCCGTATTGTGATGCCGCAGTATTGGCTACTGCCATCCCATGCGCCGCCGCGTAGTATGCGTTGTTCTCCTTTTAAAGGCCCTGTCGGATTTTCTTTGGGGCTATAGACGTAATAACCTTTACCATACCAATCCTCGCACCACTCCCAAACATTTCCAACCATATCATAAATGCCTAATTCATTAGGGGATTTTTGTCCAATAGGCTTTGTCCCCCCGTCAGAGTTTTCACTGAACCAGGCTACATTGTATAGAGAACTACTGCCAGGATATGTAAAGCCTTTGCTTTGGTCACCACCACGGGCAGCATATTCCCATTCGGCTTCTGTAGGTAGTCGATACCCTAGACTAACTTCCTTATTCAACCAATTGCAAAAGGCTTTGGCATCTTTCCAACTTACATGTATTACAGGATGACTGTACTCATTTGCAGATCTTCTGTTTCCTTGAGCATCAAACCTCCAATTAACTCCAGTTTTTAATTTCCAAGCATTATTGATGTAGACAAAGCTACCGCCATTGATCTCAGCTTCTGTTTTGTAATTTGTGGCGTCAACAAAGCGTTTGAATTGATTTACAGTTACCTCGTATTTGCCAATAAAAAAATCGCCTAACTTCACTTCATGAATGGGTTTTTCATTGTCTAGTCCGGTAGTGCTACCCATTTTAAAAGTTCCGCCTTTTACAAACACCATTTGGGGCCATTCGGTATCACCTGCTAAATTTCTCTCTATTTCAGATAATACTTTACTATCTAGCCCATCTACCCTCAAAACTTTATTTTCGGCATCTCTCAATGCATATCCTACTATAAATCTATTTTTATCATTAAAGAAAGGAGTACCATTTCCCCATTTGTTCCAAGCTTGTATTGAATCCCAAGCGGTGGGATGTTTCTTTTTAATGTAATCCACATAAAATTGTGCTTCTTCCCTATTCAAGTCTTTAACTTCAAGAGGTATTTTAATACCAATCTTAGCCGAGCTTATTGTATTATCTTGCTTGTTTTGCCATGGTCTCCAAATAAATAATAAAATAAGAAATAAGAAGACAGCGGCAGCCCAAAAATATTTTTGATTTAAAGAAGAAGCTTCCTTACTATCTATTGGATTTTCTTTCTTGATTTCAGTTTTTTGGTTGGAATCCTTTTTTAAAATTTGAGTATCGCCCTTTTTACTATCAACTTTCTTTTTCTTCGATTTTTCTGCCTTATCAACTTCAGCTTTTTTATTTTTTAGTAGGTTTTGTAACCCTTGTTCTTTTTCCTTTTCTGACTTGTACTTTTTAAGTGTCTCAATTTCATTATTGGCCTCTTTTTTATATAGCTGCAACCTTGAGGAATTTAGGTAATGAGTATAAGCCTCTATCGTATTGGTTGATAGGGTACTTTGCCAAAGTGCCTCCTCATTTTGCTTTGCTTCTTTAGTTTTATTTTTTTGCAGCTCATCTGGTACCAAGGCCTCAATCAATTCTTCTACAGAAGAAATTGTTTGGATAGGACTCAACAAAGCAGGAACCAACTTAAGATTAAAGTTAGGCCCTTTCAAAATCAAAAGCTTTTGCTTTTTCTTTGAGGGGATGTAATGATTATTAAAAAAGGATATATATTCATGTTCAACCCAACCAGATTCCATGGCATAGGGCGTGCAAAGAAGTAAAAAGTGTTTACTATGGCCCAAAGCATGGTCGATGCGTGTAAAAAAAGGGGTTCCTGCATCTTTTGCTAGGCTATCATTAGACATAAAGACACGCAAACCATAAGCTCGTAACTTAGCGCTTACCTCTTTTACAAAATCATTGTCTTTGCTGGAAAAACTTAAAAAGATATCATATTCGTATTTCTTTTCTACCACTGCCTCTTGTAACTTTTCTTTCAAGCGTTCTTCTCTGTTCCCAAACTCGGCAGCAGCCTTCAGTTCTGCATCTATCTGTTTGTAGATTTCCTCAAAATTATTGTTGCGGTGTATCTCTGGTGTAAGCGTGTTCATATCAGCAAGGATATCCATCAAATGATCTATAGTATCCCGGATCTTTTCATAGAAATCCAAATCATTATGGACTCTTTTTCTATTTGTAAGACGCTCACTACTCCTTATTTTTTCTTCTAAGCTTTTTATTTTCGCATCCCAATAGTCTGTATAATCTATGACATCTTCAGAATCGAAAATTTTTGCATCTGGTAAAACTATGGGGAATATACGTTGTTGAAAATCGCCGTGCTCGTGTATCTCCAACAACTCAAACATGCAATTTTTAGACTTGAGGTATTTATCTGAAAGTACCACAACTACAAAGTTGCCCTTACCGATTTCTCGCATAAAATCCTTAATCAGGCCTTTAAATCCCACACCATTGGTCTTGTCGCGGACAACTTCAAGTTCCCTTTCACCCAAGGCCTTTTCCACCTCTTGAGCTATGCGTTCACTCTCTCCTCCCCATGCATAGGATATGAACACTTTTGAGGATGTACTATTCGATAATTTTTGTTGCATCTAAACTTTACCCAAATAAATTTTTTCCCATTCCAATAATAACAACTTTTTTTAGAATTGATAAAGGTTTTATACATCAAAGCAAAGAGACTTATTGGCCTTAAGCTGGTTTTGTTCTGAAAAACAGCTTTAGCAATAAGACTGATTTCTCACAGCCTACAATAAAAAAGCACAGCACCTTTCTTAGTGCTATGCTTTAATAGATAATAGTGTAAGTCAATTTATGGTATTATCGCGTACCAAATTCCTCGTGCTCTCCGATGTTTGGAGTAGCTTCTTCAATAAGGTTGGCCTTAGCAATTTCAAAAAGTTGGAAAAATTTATTTTCTTCCGCGTTCCAATGCTCGCCTTTGTTGATCTTTACTTCTAATATGGCCAAGTTGGGGTCTTCTTTACCACCTTCAAACCAGGCTCCTACCCACGGACTCCAATATTTTTCGATCAAATCCTTATCATGAGTAACCTTGGCTTTTCCGGTTAGCGAAACATACACTTGGTCTTTTGGCTCTGCAAAAGTAAGGCAAACATCTCTGTCGCTCTCTACTTCATAAACCTTAGCATCATTTTTATCTGTATAAAAGAAAAGCGTACCATCGTAGGCATCTTGTACCAATGACATTGGCCGAGCTCTTAAGCGGTCGCTTTCGTTGTTTTCTTTAGATACAAGCATCCCCACTTTAATATCTTTTATTAAATTCCAAATCTTTTGCTTGTGTTCTGGACTAGACATAAATTTTATTTTTTATTAAAACTCTGTTTCTAATTCAACAGGATAGGTGGGGGCGATGTTACGGATTTTTCAGATTTGCCAAATAAGCTACATCATTGCAAGACCTAATATTTTTTACAAAATACGCAAAACTAGATGACGTGGATACTCTTAAAAGTTGCCGATGAGGACATCGAAAAAGGCAGTAAATAAGGTGAGTAATATAAAGCCCAAATCGCAATATATCCATATCAAAGAATATCGCTATTTTCTGAACTCAGTCTTACCCCCTCATTACCAAATAGCTCAAATAGGCAATGTAGGTGAGAACGAAAACCAGACCGGCAAACCTACCGATCACAGGTCGCTTGCCAATGATCACCGCAAACACCATTAAGGTACTTGAGAAAACCACCATTAAAATATCTAGGTTGCTGATTACATAAAAGGGTAAAGGTCGAATTGTGGCGCTTAGGCCCAATATCCAAAAAATATTGAAAATGTTAGAGCCGATTACATTGCCCACGGCCATATCTGCCTGACCTTTTCGCGCCGCAATGGCCGAGGTGACCAACTCTGGCAAAGAAGTACCCACGGCCACTACGGTAAGGCCGATAAAGGTTTCGCTGAGGCCAAATAAAAGGGCTATTTCGAATGCGCCGCTTACTACCCACTTACCGCCGATAAAAAGTGCGGCTATGCCTACAGAGATGTAAAAGATTGAGCGAGATTTTGGTAGGATTGCTATGGGCGCCTCTGCCCCATTGCCAGAATCCTTAGAGTCTTTTTGCTGGGATACTACATAGATGTAAATCATGAATATCGCGAAAAATATCAAAAGGATGATGCCATCTATGCGGCTTAGGGTCAGGCCTTTTACTTCTACAAAAAGGTCTGCATTAGCAAGAAAACCCATAAGTAAAATCGCCACCAATGAAATCGGAATCTCTGTAAAATAAATACTTTTTTGTATAGGCAAAGGCCTGATCATGGCGGTAACGCCCAGTATGAGCAATACATTGGCAATATTGCTGCCAAGTACGTTCCCTATGGCCAGTTCTGAACTGCCATCAAAGCTCGCCAATATATTTACGATCAACTCAGGCATGCTGGTCCCGAATGAAATAATAGTCAACCCTATGGTCAACTCTGGTATGTTATAACTTTTGGCAATAGATGAGGCACCCTCCACTAAAAAATCAGCACCTTTAATGAGCAAGATGAAGCCAATTATAAAAAGCACATATATCATCTTTCAAAAGTATGCATTTTTTGGATGCAATACTTTTGCCGTATTGGGCAGATAAGAGACCTTTTAAAAAATTATAGCTTATATACGCCATCCCTTTCTTTATCAATATCTCCACCCTCATAAGCACAAACACCCATTCTCGGAGAATTGACTACAGGCATTCTGGCATAATCCTCAAAGGCATCACACGTTTTTGCGTGTTTCTTGGCGCATTTCGGGCAAAAGAACCACTCAGGACCTTCCCAAGAATGTTCTATACAAATATCGGTTGCTGCTTTTTTACCGCAACTATGGCACAGCAATTTTAGAGGTTCGTTCCTTGAAAGCAATACGATTGGATCTGAGGCGGCAATGTTATAAATACCTTTCACTTGTATATCCAACTGGGTGGTACTCCCGAAATCATATTCATACCGAAGTTTTTTCCCTTTTGTAAACACTTGTTCTACTTCCATCCCCATCGGCACTTCATTTGGATTAGGTTCAAAAAACCAATCGTCGGCATTTTCATCCTTAGGGTGTATGTAACTGCCCTTAGGATCTACAAAAGCGCTCATATGGCCACAGCACTCTAGCCAAATCTTTCGCAAAAAGAAGTCTAGCTCATCAAAACTTGTTGAACCATCGACCCAAAGGGCCAAAAACATTTCAGTAACTTTTACATGCACTAGAAAAGAAAAACCTCTTTTCTGCTTGCCATCGCCTTCCATTTTAGTGAGATGTGTACTTAAGTGTCTTATGATGCCTTGTTGAGCAAAGTTTTTTTTACAAAAAAGGCAAACACCTTCCGATTTTAGTATCTCTTCTTTCATATCAATTTAAGATTCGTTCAAAAAAACTCAACTTTGGGTTTTTAAGAATGCTTCTGCTTTATTCAATGCCTCGTCTAGTGTCTCAGAAGACTCATCTTGCCAAACCACTCCACCAGCATCGATCAAGGTCAACAAAGATGAAATAGGCGCGTCGTCATCAATTCCCAGTTCCATATAACCTTGGCTTTCGATCCAATAACTTAGGTTTGGATAAAGTGTAGAAAAGCTATTCATGCTTATTCTTTTGGTTCAATGCAAGCTAATGATAATTGACCATAGAAGATGCAAGAATTTGGAGAAAATCTAAAATAATCATGGAAAACGCTATCACTCAATATATTGCTCAAAAAAATGCCAGATTACTTCACTTGCAGAAAAGTCCATATTTCCCCAAGCACCCGGCCAATCGTGCCCCCCTCCTATCAATGCATACAAATGGACTTGTTTTCCATTTTTGCAATCTATGTGCTTTTCTCTGACCACAAAACTACTATCGCTTTTATTGATGTCCGCCAATGTATCTATCCTTACCTTCTCGCAAGCATTGAGTTTTACAAAAGTATCTACCATTTGCCGAGTACCCATGTAACCGTTGGGCCCAATGGCAGGATAGTCCTTTTCGCCTTTCCACAAGGTAATGTCGTCTTCAGTGCCATTGATCATCATAATAGGGGCAATTTCATCGATTTTCATAGAATCGGCGAGCCAATACATCAAACAGCCTACATCGGGCGCTACAGCCTTAAAAAGGCTAGGTTGCAAACAGGCCATTTGTATGGTCATATCACCTCCGTTAGACATGCCCGTACAAAAAGTGTTTTTAGCACTGAGCCTATATTCTTTTTGTAGAAATGTTACCAAAGCACTCAAATAGCCAACGTCGTCTATCTCGTAATTAGAGTAACCAACATTCCAAGAGCGAAGGCTATCGTCACCTACTACAGCCTCGGGATAACAAACAGCAAATCCATTTTGATCGGCAATAGAGTCCATTTTAGAGAAATTCCTGATACCTTCAGCAGAATCGCCGTAGCCGTGCAATACAAAAACCAAGGGTGCCTTGTCATTTAGTTTTTTAGGGATATGTAATAGATATTCTCTTTTAGTGCCTGCTATTTCAAAAGTATATCGATCGTTTTTCTCTACTCTATCATTTCTACAGCTGTAAAAAACGAAAGCAATTACTATCAATAAAAAATACTTTTGAACTAATCTGATATTTTGCATTGCTAATGAAACAGTATTTAAGATACCTATGATTGTATATTCTTATAGTGATTTGCTCAAAACCCAAAATTAATAATCTTGGAACAACATTATATCCAAGGCCTTACTATCTGAAAACCTCAAACTTTACTTTTTTTCAAGTTTAGCGACCTTGAGAAAATTTCTTTTTTAAAAGAACATTTTCTTAAGGCTAATATATATTATAGTCTTAATATATATTTATAATATTAATGGCAATAAAAATATGGGTATAACTCACTGGTAATGAATTAATTGTATGACATTGAAAAGCAAAAACACGTGTAACTTTTTGCAAAAATACGTGTCATATGCTGCAGTATGACGTGTAACCTATAACAAAAAGACGTGTACTATTCTGCAAAAACAAGTGTAACCTGCAAAAAGACGTGTAACTGCAAAGGACTTTTGCCTCGCTTTAAAAGGATAAGCAGCTTGAACGGTTGCAATTCTGCAAAAAGACGTGTAACCATTTTCTTCGTAATTTTCAATCAGCAAAAAGTGAGATCACTACAGGCCTGCAAAAAGACGTGTAACTTTTTGAAATAGGCTCAATAAGGCATGAAAGATATTTTTTAAAGTGTAATTTAAAGCTTACAGCGCACATAAAGCCTATTTTGTAGATATAAAAAGATAAGAGAATTTTGCAGTCTATCTTTCCTGCAAAAAGACGTGTAACTTTGATTTTAGCGCGTATGAAATATATGCTTTTATTTTTGGTTTATTTTATAAGTGTTTGTAAATCAACAAAATAATTGTTTTTACCTATAAATAGCTTTAAGCTATTGATTTTTGCTTATTTTAAAGAAGGAAGCATCCTGCAAAAAGACGTGTAACCATTCGAATTAGCCCTTCCTGCAAAAAGACGTGTAACCTTTTTGAGTTTTAAAGCGCAGAACCCATTTTGTTGGGAAAACACTTAAACTCCGGAGAAATGAAGTTGTTTTGTAGAAAGTAGATATCAAAGCTTACAAAAAGGTGCGAAAATCCGAATGTAAAAATCAGCAGCTTTGGTAGTGCTTTAAATCAGTATAGTAAATAATTAAGGCTCCGATATTTGTAAATCATTTGTTGTTGATGTACAGCTGGGTAAAGTGCAATATGTATTTTACGTGTCCGTCAGCAGAAACGCCTTCGGTTACGTCTTCGAGTATGCCCCTGGCAATGGCATTATCAAAAGCGGTTTTGATATTTTTTTTGATCAAACTCTTCCTTCCCTCCTGCTGGTATTTTTGGAGCCACAAGATTTCAATCAATTTAGGATAGGTCACTTCCCAAGTACCATCTTTTTTCGGAGTTATGCTATGGATCCAAACGCCGAAATTGCGAACGCCTGCAGAAACCCGTTTTCCCCCTCCTGCTGTGGTAATTTCTAGATTGATGTTTTCAGGTATAAAAAAGAAGTTACCCGACTCCCCGATGTTCTCAAAAAATATTCTATTGACTGCAATGGTGATTTCCCCTTCTTCCAAAGGCAGTTTGTCCCCTATTTCGTATTCGCCGTTAACACTCACCTTTAAAGGGTTGATGATTGGTGAAACCTCTGTGATCATCTTTCCTTTGGTATTCTTAGATTTCGAACTTTTCAATTTCTTCTCAAAATGCGTAGCAATTACTTTTTTGCTTACCTTGAGCAAAGCCTGTTTGGCTTCATCTGCTTTTCTTCCTGTAAACCTCAACTTTTTGTCTGTTCCACGTTTGGTGGTGGGTACGCCAAAGTACCTGTTAAATTCGGTAATGTTCAAGTTAAAATAAGACAGGGAAGCATCTATATTTTTCAACTCTTTGCGCTCTTTGGCCTTGTTGATCAAAATCATGATAGATATTACCGCTTTTAATTCATCATCGGTAAACTCTCCGTCCTTTAAAACCAACTTGTCGGGAATGTAATCGTACTTACTGCTCTTGCTCCTAATCGGATTTATCTTGTGGTTCTTAGCATTGATGATCTGTTCTATTTCTCTCAGCTTTTGTTTTTGTTCAGGTGGAAAAATAGACAGTTGTTTTTTGATTGGCGTTGTTTGGTACTTTAGTAGATCCCTAGAGTATTTGGTAGATTTTTTTTGGATAACCTCTTGGTTGCCCGTATCGAGTTTGTAAGACCAATCTAAAAGAAAACTCACGATTTCCTCAGCTTTGCGCTTGGCTTCTTTGGTATTGCTTTTTAGTTTGTATTCATAAGAGATATTCCCCACCTTATTTTGGCTTGGTTTAATAGAAAAGTCAACAAACTCATTATAGACAAAATCAAGATACCCCATTGCTTTTTGTTTAATGCTCTCATTGGTATCCTTTAATTGTGGATTGGCCTTTTTTACCCTAGAAAGAAACTCACTATCTATGCCTTTGTAAGCAATCTCATGGATCCTCAATTTTAAAGATTCTAGGCTGGTTACCTTAAGAGGGAAAAGGAAATTTTCTTGGTTTTGTATGGAAGAGTTATTGTCGAGGTACAAACCTACTACCTTTTCATTTTCTGTGTAATCGACAAGACCGCTCTCTATTTTCCCTATCCAATGGTTAATGGAGGCCAACTCTTTAAGGGTCTGATCAGATACCAAGAACAACTCGTTCCACCTTGTTTTAGAGGTGAGCACCCCGATGTTTTTTTCTCCTTTTGCAACAAGTTTAGTAAGCTTTGCTATGGCTTTTTTTTGAATTTCAGTCAGTAACTTACTACTATTGCCATCGAGCGGAGAAAAGCCATTGGCTTCTTGAGAATCTTTCATAAAAAAATCACAGTAAAACGTTCATCCAATTATAATTAATATCAAAGATATTTCAAAAGAACTATCTTTTGACATATATTTATGCCCGGAACAAATTTACTATTCATGTCTCAGATTCCACAAGATTTTGTTTCGGTATCGCAAGCCATGCAGCTAACCGGCAAAAGCATAAGCACCTTGAGGAGGTTCATCAACAAGACAAAAAAAATGTCTAATTCTTCTGAGTTGTTGAAGAAGAAAGACAATGGCAAGACCTCCCCTATCTACATAAGAAAAGACTACCTGCTAGACGCCTTCGGTAGCCACGCAGCTTTTTCTCAAATAAGTCACGAAATACTGCAAGATCTAAAAGAAAAAATCAGATTTTTGGAGCAGCAGTTACAAGCGCATCAGCATCAAAAGATCAAAAGCGATGAGATGATTTTTCAACTTGTAAAAGAGGTTAGCGAACTAAGACAAGAACTCAAAAAAGTTTCTCAATAACAGACCTAAATAGCTTTAAGCAAACAGATGAAAGTAATTTCTATTCTCAACCATAAAGGCGGCACCGGCAAGACCACGACCACTGTAAACTTAGGCAAGGCCTTGGCCATGCAAAACAAAAAGGTTTTGGTAATAGACGTTGATTCACAATCGAACCTAAGCCAACATGTCGGTGTAGAAGAAGCCCAAGAAACCATTTATGAGGCTTTATGCGGCAAAAAAAGTTTACCGGTTATAGACTTGGGCGATAACCTCCATATAGTGCCCGCAAATATAGATTTGGCCGGTGCAGATGAGGAACTCAAAAAAAATGTGAATGGCTATTTTAAGCTTAAAACGGCTTTGTCTAACATTCATGAAAATTACGATTTCATCCTTATTGATTGCCCACCTTCTTTGGATATTCTTACGATCAATGCGCTTATAGCCTCTGATGAGGTAATCATACCGACGCAGAGTCAGTATTTTTCTATTCGGGGATTGCAAACAATTTTTGAACTGATCGAGGAACTGAAGCAAAACCTCAATCCCGATTTAAAAATCAGAGGTATTTTACTGACTCAAGTGAACAATACCGTGATCAATAAGACCATTCAGGATACGGTGTACGAGGGCTACGGCGACTTGGTCTTTAAGACTTTTGTAAGGCAGAACATCGCCCTTACCGAGGCATCTTACAGCAATCAATCTATTTTTGAATACAACCCTAAATCTCAGGGTGCAGAAGATTATTTGAACCTTTCTAAAGAAATCCTACATGGCTAAAAAGATTTTTGAAAAGAGCAAGATTTTAAACGCCGCTATTAAGCAAAAAACAGCGAGTGAAGGGTACATTAAAGAAAACCTAGTGATCAACAAGGAGCTCAAAGCTTTTATTCGATCGCTTTCCGCGGAGGAATACAAACAGCTAGAAGAAAACATTTTGGCCGAAGGCTGCAAAGATGCTTTGGTGGTTTGGAACAACAACGGTCAATACGTTTTAGTAGATGGGCACAATAGGTTCAACATTTGTAAAACCCATAATTTAGATTTCAAGATTTCTCAGAAAGATTTTAGGGATTTGGATCATGTAAAAGAATACATGATAAAGATCCAGTTAGGTAGGAGGAACCTGACCCAAGAAGAAATCAGTTATTACAGGGGTTTGAGGTACGAGAACGAGAAGCAAAAAAGTGCCAATGTTCAGAACCTTAAGCAGAATCTTTCCGAAAAGGACATTTTGTCCCCTTCGGTAAATACCGCAGAAAAACTTGCCGGTGAGTACGGGATCAATGAGAAAACCATAAAGCGAGACGCCAAATACTCTAAAGGGTTGAACAAGCTTACACCTGCCTTTAGGCAAGAAGTTTTGAAAGGACACACTAAGGTTAAGAAACAAGATATACAAAAGTTAGCCGCTTTAAGCAATGTAAAAGAAGGCAGTATAAAAACGATGCGGTCATTAAAAGAAAAGCTGTTGGCCAACGCTCAAAAGGAGGGAGGTGACAGCATTTCTCAGTTGCAAAAAAACATTGTGAGCAAGCTTAACAAGGCAGTGAAGAATAAGGATAAAAATCTCATTGAAGAAATAAAAAAAGAGTTGACCGCTTTAGAAAAAGCCTTGACTGATCAGTGATGAATGATTGTGCATATTGAAATTTTTTTAACGATTAGATGTGAAAGCCATGGAACCAATTAAGATATATCAAGGCAATTTAGTAAATGCTAGAGAGCTGCACCAATACATAGTAGTTGAGGCAAAGGGAGGGCAGAAGGGAGAAGACTTTAGCAATTGGATCAAAAGGATGCTTTCTTATGATTTTAAGCTCAACGTAGATTACAGTACGGTAGGATACAACTACAAAGGTGAAGTGGTTGAAGAAAACGGTGTCGCTAAATTTAGCGAATCTGATAATCAGCGAGTTAGCAAGAGAGATTATTTTCTGACCTTGGGTTGTGCTAAGCAAATTGCCATGTTGCAGAATAACGACAGAGGCAAGGATATAAGAGAATATTTTATCAAATGTGAAACAGCTTTAAAGGAGCTGTATCAGAATAAGCGCTTAGAAGCATTTACAAAATTGGAGGGTACCAAAGATAAACTCCGTGAAAATATTGAAGCGATAGGTGGTAGCCATGCTGATTATTTGCAAATAGATTTGGCAGGTAGAAAAGTACTTTTTAATGGAAGCCCTTTGCCCGATAACGAATTACCTACTTTGTTATTAAAAGGCAGGGACTTTGCCACGGAAATGACCAATACGCGCATTATGAAAAACAAGCACAGTCTCTTGGATATTGAAGAATTGAACAAGGTACACCACGGAGATATCAGAAAAACCATTATCGATAATATCGGGGATACTCCCGAGAGTTTCCCGGCAGAAGAAGACATCAAAAAACTGGAGGAGTAAGGGGAGGGGAATCCTGTGTATATGTTTGTTGGCCTACTTCCCAAAACATATTTTACTTACTGTTAAAGCGCGCAACATCGACCTCGTTGTACGCTTTTTTGTATTCTGATCAAAATCAAAGCTAAAATATGGTCACCGATTCTTCCATCAGTACAGATTACTTTTTTATTATAGGTAGTGTCTTTTTTTATTCAAAAATAATGGGCTCAATCTTTCAAAGTCCCAAAACTTTTTTAAGATAGGTACATGCCATGCTGCCATGCGTTTTTCTCAAGAAGAAAAACACTTTTTTTTATACAGACATCTCTCCCTTTGCCTGCCCCCCCGGGCAGGATCGGTTGATTTTTTTACTATGTCCACGCTTTCAAAAGCCATCTGTTGTCAAAGGACAGGGTCATGTCTCGACCGCCGCCGTGCTCTATTGGGTATACTTACTGATATGCATGCATGTTGTACATTTCACCTGTGCCAAGTACAAACATTCCCGTATTTAACTATTTTAGGCCTTTTTAGGTAATTTTATATGTTATTTAATAAAATTAAAGGTATTAAAAAAAAATTGCTTAAAACCGTTTATTTTATCTATTGGCGCTTTGCATTTGCTGCTATTTTTGATATGTAGCTTCCTGACTTACAATCTTGTGCATAGTATCGTAAAGCTTTTTCAATAGGATTGCATAAAAAAATAGAGAAATAGGCTTAGAAAACGTTCTAAAATCCATTTTGCGACTGTTCCAGCGTAAATTTTCCTTTTTTTTTCATTGTTTTTCCGTTTAGTAATAGATCCAGATAAGCCGATATTTTTTTGTAGGCGCTTGTAGAGGCCCTTACCGAACTTTTCCTGATTGGTAGCGACCATGTTGAAGCCCATCTTGATGTCCTTTTCCATGACCGTTAGTCGCTCGTTAATGGTCTTCAAGTCCATATCATTTTTTTCCCTGCTGTTGTAGCTTTGGGCAGTGTATCTAGCGCATCGAAGTGCTCTATCATTTCTGCAAGCAGGCACTTAATTTTCTTGCCGTTTCTTTTGGCGAGCTTGCTTAGCTTTTTATGGGAGTTTATATCCAATTGCACCGATTTTATCTTCTTCCATGATTAAAATAAGTTCTATTTTATATTGGATTGAGTGTTGAGGGCCTATTTTTTTGAAAATATAGAAAAATATATTCTTTGATGTCGTTCGACTGTCGGTTTCGTCAAAAAATATAGAGAAATATATTTTTTGAATCGATTGGTTTAGGCTCAGATACTAAAAATATAGAAAAATATATTCTTTAATGTCGTTCGACTGTCGGTTTTGTCAGAAAATATAGAAAAATATATTTTTTGAATCGATTGGTTTAGGGTACAGTAGCAAAATATATTTCTGATGGCAACTTGATTTTTGGTTTTGGTCAAATTATTTTTTCACCAAATATTGGCCTATGTACTTTTTTTGCATACTAGTTTTTAAAGTCATCATACTCTTTAATAAAAAATCTACTTTTGATGAATACTTTTTTCGCCAGCCTTTCTTTGGCCCCTATTGTTGTTCTTTTGTTGGTTAGTATGTTACGAGGCGTTAAGGCGGGCATTTTTTCTGGTCTTGCAGTGACTACTTTGCTCTTTTTTATTTGGGATAGTGAAGTAGTAGCTTTTCCGGCGGCTCTGGTAGCAGCGTTTGTCGATTCTATTTCAATACTCATGATTGTTTTTGGAGCATTGCTTCTGCACCAAAATATGGAACAGATCGGATTTATAGATCGAATCAAAGGTTCGTTAAAAGGGGTACATAAAGATGTGGGATTCCGATTTTATTTTCTGGCCTTTTTCCTGACTTCTTTTTTTGAGAGTGTAGCAGGCTTTGGTACACCTGGTGCAATCGTCCCGCTTCTTCTTATATCCATGGGCTTCTCACCGGTCCTTTCTATAGTTGTGGTCTTGCTTATTGACGGCCTGATTGCCATAACTGGTGCAATAGGAACGCCGGTTACAGCAGGCTTTAACGCTACTCTTAACCTTACACCCGATACAATCAAAAATATCTACTTTTATGCCTCCTGCTTTATGGTCGTTTCAGGCTGTGTAGTAGTGTACTTCATCCAACGTTTCGTAAGAGAAGAAGGTCCTCAAAATAGCAGCAATAGCTGGAAATTGTACTTTACGTTGGCAGTCCCTTTTGTTGGCCTATCTTTTTTCTTAGAAGAACTTACAGGCGTAATAGCTTCTACCTTAATGGGAGCTTTTTCTTACTTTTTCCTTTTTACTAACCGAAAGATGGAATGGAAGCCTTGGGTGCCTTATGGTATACTTGTTCTGATACTTCTGCTACCCAAAATTTCGATTACATTGGCGTCCTTAATATCTTTTGACCTTTCATTTAACAAGATATTTGGTTCGTCTGTGGATGCATCTATACAACCACTTAGGTCTCCACTCTTTCCCTTCGTGATCGCTTCAATCTCTGCTGCTTTTCTCGGTAAAAACCATAAGCTCAATTTAAAACCGGTCTTCAATAAAACCTTTTCTGTATTTATAATTTTATTCCCCTCGCTAGGAATCACGAGGCTTATGCTATCGAGCGGTAC
>CAKZMZ010000138.1 GCA_937129345.1 uncultured Thalassovita sp.
AAGCCAGTATCTGGTCCTAACTCGCGCATCATTCTTGAATTGTTATTTCTCAAGGCACCTAAATGATATTGCTGAACCCAGTTTTTCTCTTGGTCCATTTCGGCGAGATAAACCAACATGGCAGATTTGAATTTGGCGATTTCCTTGGGTTTTAAGTCGGCCTTAATCAGCACCTTATTAAAAATGGATTTGATTTCGGTTGTACTATAGTTTTTAGCATAGATAAACTCTAAACCGTGGTCTGATACCCTACAGCCCGACTCGTGGAAGAAATCATGTCTTTTCTTAAGGGCGGTAAGCAAATCATTAAGACTGCCAATGTTTGTATCAGAAACTTCGCTTAATTTTTCAAGGTACTTGTGGTAGGTTGCTTGGTCATCAATAGCCAAAACCTTATCGGGCCTAAAAGCAGGAAGCATTTTAATAGAGAAGTTGTCTTTCTTCACCTTGTGATGATGCTCCAAACTGTCCACTGGATCATCGGTGGTGCACACCACTTCTACCTTCATTTTTTTTAGTAGACTCTTAACGGAATACTCAGGAGTTTTGAGCATCTCAGAAGCTTGGTGATATATTTTTTCGGCAGAATCTTGGTTAAGGATGTCGTTTATGCCAAAGTACCGCTTTAGCTCTAGGTGTGTCCAGTGGTAGAGCGGGTTTCTCAGGGTGTAGGGAACAGTTTCGGCCCATTTCTTAAACTTATCGAGTGGGGCTTCATTACCAGTACAGTATTTTTCATCAATGCCATTGGTCCTCATGGCTCTCCATTTGTAATGATCGCCTTCTAGCCATATTTCTGTTAGGTTATTAAATTGCCTGTCGTTAGCAATGTCTGCAGGCGAAAGATGGCAATGGTAATCTATGATTGGCTGCTTGGCCGCGTGTTGGTGATAGAGCTTTTGAGCTGTTGGTGTTTCGAGTAAAAAATCCTCACTTAAAAAATCTTTCATAAAGAAAATGTATTGTTATGAATAAGGCGGTTATCAATTAAAAATCTTCTTAATGGTAATTGCGATTTACATCGCTCAAAGCCAACATCTGAGTAAATTTAGCCTCAAGCGTGGTGTTGATTTTATCAATATAGCATTAGTAAATCTTTAAACCAATTTTACTTATAATTAGCAATTTTTATTTATAGGATGCACGATTTTTTACGGTAACGTTCCCAAGTTTTCACCACATTTTATACTCTGAATTAGAGGGTAAATCGATTTAAAGATATAATCTGAAATTTTGTAGCTTGGTAAATGTCAAACCTTGAAATTTGTATTGCGTAAGCCAAGAAGAATAAAAACTAATTGAGAATTAAGTTTAACGATTATGCAAAAAAAGTGGATAGTATTTTTATTGAGTTTGAGTTTTTTATTTTTCTCTTGTGATAATGAAGAAGACCCCATCTCAGAAAATAATGAAAGTGAAAGCGAAGCTATTTTTAAGGATGCCATGTATATGAATGCAGAGATCAACAGCCATATGGGTATGGGCTTATCGGCATTTGCGGGCAGTGGCGGAAGGTTGGCAGAAAACGATGTATTCTGTGGCAGCCTTGACTTTAGTTTTCAGCCAAGTTTTGCTATTGAGCTAGATTTTGGTGCAGGCTGTGCTGGTGCCGATGGTAAAAATCGAAAAGGAAAAATAAAGTTTACCACATCAGGCGAGTTTGGCGAAGAAGGTTTTAGCTTTATACTCACTTATGATGGGTTCTCTGTAGATGGTAACCAATTGAGCGGCAGCGTAAGCAGTTCGGGTTACTTAACTAATAGCGAAGGTAATTTTGAATATACACTGACTTTTACAGACATGCTATTAACCCTAGCCGAAGATAGCAGCACCATTGCTTACAGCGGCTCGCACACTTATGAGTGGGTAGAAGGTTATGGTTCTGAAGATCCTGCTACTTCGGTTTTTAAGGTTACGGGTTCTTCTAGTGGCATTACAAGAAAGGGCATAGAGTACAATTCTGAAATTACAACACCTTACATGGTAAAATCAGCTTGTTATGGCAGTGGCATATTCTACCCTGTAAGTGGGCAAGCTTCCATAACTCCTGTGGGTGCACAAGCATTTACTGTAGATTTTGGCGAGGGCAGTTGCGATAAAAAGGTAACTATTGAAGCAGGTGCATTAACTTACGAGGTAGATTTGCCCTAAAAAGATTGATTAAAAGCCGCTAGGCCAGTTATAGTTGTTAAGCTGTCTGAATTTCAGTCAGCTTTTTTGCTTTATTAGCGGAAAAATTACCTGTCCATTTACTAGGCTTTTTACACTGATATTAAAGTATACCCAAGTTCGTTAATCAGTGGAACTGACAATGAAGCACAAAACACTTTAATATCTAAACTATACTTATGAACATTCTTTATTTACATGGCCTAGACAGCTTTCCTGATCCAGGCAAAATTGAGGTGCTGGAGTCTCGAGGCCACACGGTTACTAGTTTGCAGTTAGAATATCGCACTCAGGTAGATGCTTTTGACATAATACACAGAGAAGCCGTAAAAAGTGAAACGGATTATATAGTGGCAAGCTCTGTGGGTGGCTATTATGGATATTGGTTAGGGCATAAACTTGGCGTAGACCAGCTTTTATTCAACCCTGCTATGCCTTTTAGATCAGTAAAAGTACAGGACCATAACATACACGAAAAAGACAATGTGGGCAGTTATGTGGTACTTGGTGCCAATGATGAAATCATTCCATCTAACCTTAACGTGAATTATTTTTCCAATAAAAGCAATGCCCGTTTGCTCACTTGCCAATGGCTAGGGCATAGGGTAGACCTGCAAACCTTTATGGAAATGGTTAATTGGGCAGGCCTTTAAAAACTTTAAAGGGCACCTTGATCGGGATTTTTTGCCCTTTATTTACAATACTCCTCCTTAAACTGCTCGGCACCTAAAAAGCCCAATTGCACACTCCTCTCAATATCTTGGCAGCTCTCTTCATTGGCTTCCCCTTCTATATTAATTCTTGCAAGAGCCAGTCCTAAATATGCCTCGCCATTTTGAGGTTCTATTGCTAAGGATGCCTTAAAATCTGAAAGCGCTCCTTCAAAATCTTCTAATACCATTCTTAACTTGCCACGATAGAAGTATATCTTGGCATCTTTGCCATTGGAGAGTAATTCGGCTTGGTTAAAGTCTTGTAGAGCAGCAGCATTGTTTCTTACAGCCTGATAGGAGAGCGCTCTGTTGAGGTAAATCTCATATTGGTTGCTTTCTAGTTGAAGGGCGCTGGTGTAGTCTTTTATGGCACTTTCTGGGCGGTTTAAGGTTCTTTTTACATTGCCTCTGTTGTAGTAAAATCTGTAATTGCTGCTATCTTGACGAATGGCCTGGTCAAAATCTGTAAGTGCCTCCGCATTTTTGTTTAAATTGTAATGTGCAGCCCCACGCATATTGTAAATTTCTGCACTGGCCTGAGTGGTTTTAATGATTTCATCTAGCAAGGAGACTGCTTCGGCAAATTTGCCATTTTTCATTCTTTCCCTAGCTTCTTGTTCGAGTTTTTCGGTTTGAGAGCCACAGGCAGAAAGCAGTACAAGCATCAAAAAAAATAATGAGCGATTTTTTAGGGTTTCTTTTAACATAATGAGCATAGCGGTTTATACTGCAATGATAAAAAGGCAAAAGAAATTTCTCTAAAAAATTATTAACTACTCAGTATTGAAATACTTTTTTCTGCTATTGAGGATAATGGCAATGATTCTTTTCAAGCGACTTTATCAAGCGACTTTATCAAGCGACTTCTCGTTCAAGCGTCCGTGTTTCGTTCAAGCGTCCTCGCTTGAACTCATTTGCTATGCATCAAGGTATTTCTTGCTGG
>CAKZMZ010000139.1 GCA_937129345.1 uncultured Thalassovita sp.
ACAAATTACGCAAGGCCCTCTCACCATTATTGGTAATTTCCCTTACAATATCTCCTCGCAAATATTTTTTAAGGTACTTGAAGACCGGCAAAAGGTACAAAAGCTCACCTGTATGATACAAAAAGAGGTTGCCGATAGGATTACTACGCAGTCGGGCGGAAGAACAGCAGGCATCTTAACCATGCTCGTGCAAGCATTTTACAACGTTAAGCACGAGTTTGATGTGCCGCCACAAGTCTTTATTCCTCCGCCAAAGGTTACCTCTTCGGTAATCACTTTACAAAGAAATAATACGGCAGAACTTGCTTGCGATGAAAAACTTTTTTTTAAAGTGATAAAGCAAGCCTTTGCTATGCGCAGAAAAACCCTTAGAAACAATTTTAAAATATTTAAATTGCCTAATGAAATAGTAAGTGATGAAATTTTTTCTAAAAGAGCCGAAACTTTGAGTGTAAAAGATTTTGTGTGGCTCACCAATTTGGTAAGCGAGCATCAAACAAAATGATTAAAGCAAAGAGCAGCATTCAATTTTTAAAAAAACTTAATTAAAAAAAATAAACTCATTTAACAAGTACCAATAGTCTATCAACATGCAAAGATACATACAGCTTTTTAGGGCCCTATACGAGGCAAACGTTGAGTATTTGCTTTGCGGTGGACTGGCTGTAAATATCTATGGCGTACCAAGAGTGACTGCTGACATTGATCTTATGCTAGATTTCTCCACTGAAAACCTGCGCAAGTTTAAACAGGTTGCCAAGGGGCTATCTTATGCTGCCTGCATACCAATTGATATTGAAACACTAACCTCGATGCAAGTACGAAAGCAAATAGTAGAGCAAAAAAACATGATTGCCTATTCGTACTATCATGAGCCTGCCACCCTTATGAATTTGGATGTGTTGGTAAAAACCACCCTTTCTTTCGAATATTTATGGAAGAGGAAAGCTGTTAGAAAATTTGAGGATTTTGAGGTCTTCTTAATTTCTCTACCCGACTTAATTACTATGAAAAAGAGTACCGAGAGAAAACAAGACCTGCAAGACGTAGAAATTTTAGAAAAACTCACCAATATCGACAAAGACAAAAAATAACTGAGCCCACAGAGAGTTACTTTCATAACTTTTTTATGTGATATTTAACTCAGTTTTTTGAACTCAATAGTCATGAGCTCCGACCTTAAAAACCCCAAAACGTTTTCGAGCAGTAACATTAACCAAGAAAACGATAAAGAAGCCGTAACCCATTGGTTGCAAGAGGTAAGCCCGTTTATTAAGCAATTGCAAAATGAGGAAGACCAAAAAAGACAGGCCCACTTTAGGAATCTGCTAAGCCAGTAGTCTTTTTTAAGTTTTGAGATTGGCTTAATTACTCGAATCAATAAATACCTTATTAAGTGAAACATGGCCTAAAAACACATGCAAAACAGCGCACTTTATGAAGTAGCCTTGAGTTTGATTCCAGGCATAGGCAATGTACTTACAAAACAATTGGTAAGTTATTGCGGCTCAGCACAAGAGGTTTTTAAAAAGCCCCGAGGCAAACTCATGAAAATACCCAACATTGGCCCTAAAATAGCCGATGCCATTGTTGGTAGCAAGGTGCTCAACCAAGCAGAAGAGGAATTAAACAATGCAGAAAGACTTGGTGCAGAGATACTTTTCTATACTTCCTCTGCCTACCCAAAGCGCTTAAGCAAAATTATTAATGCACCTATTTTGCTCTATTACAAAGGTGAAGCTTCTTTAAACGCAGACAAAGTACTAAGCATAGTTGGTACAAGGCGGGCCACCAACTATGGCAGAGAGTTTATAGAAAAATTGGTGGCCGAATTTAAGACCTTGGATGATTTAATCATAGTAAGTGGACTAGCCTACGGCATAGATATACAAGCGCATAAGGTTAGTTTAAAACACAACATACCAACTGTAGGCGTAATGGCCAACGGCTTGGACATGGTGTACCCTGCAGACCATAAAGAAACCGCCAGAAAAATGATTGAGCAAGGTGGTTTGCTGACCGAAAATAAATTTGGTACCAAACCCGATGCGCCTAAGTTTCCTGAGCGAAATAGGATCATTGCAGGAATTGCAGACGCCGTTTTGGTGGTAGAAGCCACCGCTTCAGGAGGTGCGCTGATTACCGCAGAAATCGCCAATTCTTTTGATATTGACGTAATGGCATTACCCGGCGGCATACACCAAAAATCTTCTGAAGGCTGCAACAAGCTCATTAAAGAACATAAGGCCCACTTGGTAACTTCTGCTGCAGACGTTATTTCTTTATTGAATTGGGATATCCCCAAAAACACTTTAAAAAAGAAACTAACAATTGCACTCGATCAAGAAGAGCAAATCATTTATGATTTACTTACTTCCAAAGAGCATCAAATTGATGAGTTGAGTTACAAGAGCCGCATCCCCATCGGAAAACTGCCTGCCATTTTACTGAACATGGAGCTCAAAGGTCTTTTAAAACCATATCCCGGTCAAAAGTATAAGTTGATATAAGCCAATACATAAGTAAAAAGACAAAAATAAATATAGACAACCCCTGCCATAGTGGCCCTCTATAGGGTTTTAATTAATGAACTCAAAATAAGTGCTTTATCATTAACCCTAGGGAGGGTTAAATTAATTTAATTCTGCATAATTGCTTACCCTTTTTTATTGCAGCGTAGAACCTTGATTTATGACATGTAAATCAAAATGCCAAGCGTAAAAAAAATCTGTGTTACAAGTGAGTGCTCTATCAGTTAAAGGCCGCAACTAGAAAATAGATTTTCGTAAGAAATTATTATCTTACATAGATGTTTAAGTCTTAAGATTATATTATCAATACCAATCATAAAGATTAATGGCTAATAAGGAAAAGGTTTATGAGGCATTTGGAGAACTGCTTTACGCTGTAGCCAGAGCAGAGGGAAAGGTTAAGAAAGATACCGTAGAACAGCTAGAAAAACTGTTAGAAAAATACAGTTGGGCAAATGATGCCATTTGGTCTTTTAAATACGAGAAAAACAGGAAAAATACTTTTGAAGAAGCCTATGACCATGCTTTGGACGTTTTTACAGAAAATGGTCCTATGGCAGAATATGAGACATTTTTCGAATTGTTGGATGAGCTAAGCGAAGAATCGCATCCCCTGCTCGGCGTGCGAGGCAAAAGGGTTTTAACAAACTTTAAAAGAAAATTGCACCGCAACTTTATGGAAAATGAGAACATTTTTTCAAACGATGAGCCTGAGGAAGAAAACGATAAAAATCAGTAATTAGTCAAAAATAATTTACATTGAAAGACCCAATAGACAGTCCTTGGAAAACTTTAAGTGTAAAACAAGTTTATGACAATCCTTGGATAAACCTTAGTGAGGCCGCTGTGATCAATCCGAATGGCGGAAAAGGGATTTATGGCAAAATAACTTTTAAGACAAAAGCATTGGGCATCGTACCTCTAGACGAAAACCTAAACACTTGGCTTGTAGGCCAATATCGCTACACTTTAGGTGAATACAGTTGGGAAATACCAATGGGAGGTGGCCCTAGAGATGGCGATATATTAGAATCAGCAAAGCGAGAATTGAAAGAAGAAACCGGACTGAGTGCTGAAAAATGGACGAAATTAATGAGAATCCATACATCCAATTCTGTAACCGACGAGGAAGGCTTCATTTTTTTAGCAGAGCAATTGACCCAAGGCGAACAAGAAACTGACGATACAGAAAAGCTAGAAATCAAAAAACTGCCCCTAAAAGAAGCCATAAAAATGATTGAGCAAGGCAAGATTACCGATGCGATTTCTATCTCTGGTTTACTTTACGCACACCGAATGCTCAAATTATAGTATTTTCTTTACATCTAAGCCAGACACCTTAAAGCAATAGAGCCCATAATTGTGCATTACTTGCACATGAAAAACATCATTTGGCTCATTCTATTTTTTTCACTCAAGAATGCTCCCCTAATACATGCTCAAGCACTTTTTTCAGATTTTGGGGCAGAAAGCGGTGGTATGGGACAGACCCAAGCCGCCGGGCAACAAGCCGAAAACATTTTTGGTAATGTAGCCAGTCTTGGTTTCGCCAATAACATGCAAGTAGTTTCTGGCATAAAAAGTCAGTTTGGAGGGATGTTCAATAGCGTTGGTTTTGGCGTTAACCTACCTACCCAAATTGGCAATGCTGCTTTTTCTGTTATGCGCTTTGGAGATAAAATTTACAGTGAACAGCAAATTTCTGCCGCCTTTGCCATAAAAAATGAAGGGGTAAAAATCGGATTTCGCAGCAATCTTTTGCAAATCAACGCCTTGGGTATAGGCAGTAAATTTATTCCTAATTTTGATGTGGGCGTAATCACACAACTTTCCAAAAACCTATGGCTCGGTGCTTATGCCAATAATATTACCCAAGCGGGATTTCAAACCCAAGATTTCATTCAAAAGCTTCCTTCTGCTATCTCATTAGGCATTAGGACTTTACCCGTTCAAAACCTCACTTTACAAGCAGATTTGGTAAAAGAAGTAGAACATTCGGTAAGTTTTAGAGCGGGTTGTCAATACCTGCTTACTCCGCAATTGGCCGTTCGAACTGGCATAGACAGTAGCACAGGTTCTATGCATTGGGGGAGCTCATTTACCTTAAAGAAAATGATGGTGCATTATGCCATGTCAAACATTCCTAGGTTGGGCAATACCCATCAAGTAACCTTGGTATTTCATTTCAAATCAGCTAAAAAGAAATCTGATATCCTAACTGCTGATGAAGGCAAGTAATTTTTATCTGATGTTGGCCTTTCTGTGGCTAGGTAACTGTTTTAAGCTAGCTCATGCACAAGATGAAGCAGACACCGAAGCGCTAGTTGACCGATTTTTACCTGATGCCGAAGAAGAAAGTGACCTAGAGTCTATGATAGATTTGCTCTATCAGTACTACCAACAACCTATCAACTTAAACAAGTGCACAAGGCAAGAACTGGCAGACCTACAACTTTTGAGCGAAGGGCAGTTGGCTGCTTTTTTTGATTACAGAAACCGCTTTGGCAATTTCATCAGCTTATTAGAATTGCAAGCCGTACCAGGATTTGACCCTAGCACCATCCATAAAATCTTACCCTTTGTGCATATTACAGAAAAGCAGAGCGCACAAAGCTTTTGGCAAAGAGTGAAAGAAGAAAAAAGGAGGGAGAAAGAGGAGCAACTTTTGATAATTT
>CAKZMZ010000140.1 GCA_937129345.1 uncultured Thalassovita sp.
TTTTTCATAGTATCAGTAATTCCACCATGCTGGTGGGTTGTTTTCATAATTTATTTGATATTCGTACAGTCTGCAGTCTTTGCAAGGGTGCGGCCTTGGTGGCCCTGGCGCAGCAGGTACTGAACAATCGTTAAATACGCCCGAGATGCCGATGTCATCAGGGTTGATAAACTCGCGGTCTATACTGGCATTATACACACCAAAAAAACCTAGACCCACTCTTTCTTCTTCTAAATTGTCAGACACCTCTCTAATATTGCCTACAACTGCAAAGGGTGCAGCGTCGAACAAACCCCCGTTGCCCTCGGCCAATTCTTGTATGTTTGACCAAAAGGTAAAGTCCTTTTCAGGAATGGCCAACATTTTACTTTCTACCACAAATTCGTACTCAAAGCGCTTATCTATTGGGATGAACTCTAGATCAAATTGATAGCTGCTTCCCAATGCCTGCCCATCGGCAACGTCTCTTAAAAGGTGTAAATCTTGAAAGGGATAATCTTTGATAAAACAAAATCTCAATTCAGTACCAGTCAATCCTTCTTGTTCTTGTGGGGACCTGAAACTAGGCGCCAAATCAGATTCAATTAAAAAATAGTGGTCTACTTCCCACCGGTAATATTTATCAACAGCTGTTTTTTCAATATTTGCTACCACTTTTACGCCCGATTCTTCCACAATAAAATTATTGTCATTCAAAGATTCTCTGGTGGCTATGCTGTATTCAATGTCATTGTCTATACCAAGTTCCTCGGTTAGTGTTTCAAAGGAGGATTCAAATATTTCGCCTGTGGCCATTTCTGCCCTAACCTTGTATGACCTCCCCGGCATGGCTACCGCATTAGGCCCTGTAAGGTAAATGCCATTTCGGTCATAGGTTAGTGGAATGGCCTCTCCTTGATCATCTACAATTGATACATCTGCATTGGGTATAAAATCGGCTACTACTCCATTAAACTCACCAATAAAAGTAGTTCTCGATACCCTTATTTGGTGTACGCCGGGAATGTTGGTAAGGTAGCCTTCAATTACATAGTCTTGGTCTACATTTTCTTCAAAGCCAAATCTGTAAGGGTCTACGCAAGTTGATAAACCTAAAAAGAACATGCAAAAGGCTAAATTTCTTAGATATTTCATTAGAAAATAAAATTATAGCTAACTGAAGGTATGATTCCCAGAATGGCCAATTTATAGGCTTGCGAGGTTTCATTAAAGAAGATCGAGTATGCATTTTTTCTAGCATAAATGTTATAGATAGAGAAATTCCACTCACTTTTGATCTTCTTCTTTTTAGAAAAACCCTTGTCTATGGTCAAAGAGACATCTAACCTGTGGTAATCTGGAATTCTGTACTGATTTCTTTCTGAATAATTGGGAAATTGCTGATAAGGGCCAATTCTATAAACAGATGTGGGCGCTGTGATCGGTCGGCCTGTGCTGTATAAGAAATTGGTGTTAAAGGTAATTCTCTTAGTTAACCTGTAAGTAAAAACTACACTGAGGTTGTGCGGTTTGTCGTAGTTGGCTGGGTACCAATTGCCATTGTTCACACTCTCAAGAGGGAAGGGGCTTTCTGCTCTGATTTCGGTTCTTGAGTAGGTATAACTGATCCAGCCATTGTATCTGCCTTCTTTCTTTTTTAGTGAGACCTCTATGCCGCGTGCCCTGCCTTCGCCTTGTAAGAGATCAGCTTCTAAAGTATTATTCAGTAAAAGATTGGCACCGCCCTTAAAGTCCAAAATGTCATCGGTGGTTTTGTAGTAAAGCTCTACCGAGGCTTCAAAAGTGTTGTTGTCAAAATTTCTGAAAAGACCTAGCGTATATTGGTCGCTGGTAGCGGGTCTGATGTGGGTATTGCTCATTTGCCAAATATCAACCGGAGTAATGGCTGCGGTGTTGGAGACTAAATGCATGTATTGCCTCAAGCGATTATAGCCCACCTTTATTGAGCTTTGTTCGCCCAATGCGTACCTTAGGCTGGCTCTAGGTTCAAAACCCCCATAGCTTTTTATGGTCTCTCCGGCCTCATAATTTACGGTATTGACAATGGAATTTTCACTCATAGGTACGCCTTCTTCGTACTCGAACACTTCCCCAGGACCCACATTATTAAATAGAGAGTAGCGCAAGCCTAAGTCTACACTCAAGTTATCGTTTACGTTCCAGGTATCTGCCACATAAAAAGCCCACTCATAGCCTACCTCTTTGGGTATATTAATGGTTTCCGTATTGACCGCATCGACCAAAGGCACCAAATCGCCTTGGTATATCTCGTATCGGTTTAGTTTAGTACCAAATTTTATTTCGTGGTTCAACAAAGAATTGTTTACAAAGTCTTGGGCTACAGACATGTAATTGATCTTTGATTTCATTTCGAACTGGTTGTTGCCATTTTCATCTTTTAGATTGCTAAAATACTGACCCACAGAAGCTTTGGTAGACGAAAAAAATCGGTCAGAAAAGTAATGGCTCCAT
The DNA here is from genome assembly GCA_937129345.1 of uncultured Thalassovita sp. Classification (GTDB taxonomy): domain Bacteria; phylum Bacteroidota; class Bacteroidia; order Cytophagales; family Flammeovirgaceae; genus Chondrinema. Next base: position 2,473 of record CAKZMZ010000140.1, read on the forward strand.
TCTACATTGCCCATTCTGGTACCATAAGTAAATAAGGTATCGTTGGCTAACTGAAAATAGTCTCTGCTCACGTATCCTGCTACTGAAAGCTTGTCTTTATCTGTAAGGTCGGTTGAGATTTTTAAATTTCCATCGTAAAACCCGGCTTTGCTTCTTTGCAGGTTAATGTCGTTGTATTGATTTAAAAGCCAGTCTGAGTAAGAGGCCCTTGCCCCAAAAGCAAAAGAGGTTTTTTCTTTTACAATGGGCCCTTCCATGGAAAACCTAGCCATTAAGGAGCCTAGGCCGCCTCTGCCGTGGTACTCTTCCTTATCGCCATCTTTTAAGTCTACATCGAGTACAGAAGACAGGCGCCCACCCATATTGGCTTGTATGCCTCCTCCTTTATACAAGGTGAGGTCTTCTACCAAGTCTGGATTAAATACAGAGAAAAAACCAAATAGATGCGAAGGATTAAATATTTCTGTGCCATCTTGTAGGATTAAGTTCTCGCCTACGCTGCCGCCTCTTACATTAAAGCCTGCTGCGCCCTCGCCAACAGAAGTAACTCCGGGCAGTAGCATTAAACTTTTTACCACATCGGCTTCGCCTAAAAGAACAGGCAGTTGCTTTACGGTTTTAATGTCCATTTTCTCCACCCCCATTACTACTGATTGTATGTTTTCATCAGGGGCTTCTGCAGTAATTGTGACTGAACTGAGCTCGGTAATATCGTCGTACATGTCCATATTGAGCGTACCTGAGGACCGCACATCTAC
>CAKZMZ010000141.1 GCA_937129345.1 uncultured Thalassovita sp.
CAATGCCGTAATCGGGTTTTTCCATGCCATTAGCTGTGGCAATATCCCATCTGCCAGTAAAAAAGCTCCATTGCAAAAATGAGCTTCTTATTTCAAGGCCTAAATCATTGGCTATTGGTTTGGCTTTTTTTATTTGCTCTAAATCGCCACCTTCTATCTGAAAGTAGCCTGCTTGTTTAACTGCTTTTAGGGTTCCTTCAAAATCTTGCCCTAATTGATTCCTTACTGTGTAGAGTTGCAAGCCAATTTCTTTTTGGTAAGGCGAAGCGCTGAACATATTTGAAAAATTTTGTGCTGAAATAAGAGGAAGGACGCTTGCAAAGCCACCTGCTGAGGCGATTGATTGTACAAGGAATTTTCTTCTGCTTTTCATAGTTAATCAACTTAATTGAGATTGAAATCTACACAAAAAATAGCCTATACCATGAATAAAGTAATAGGCTAACATAAAAAAATTCTTTCATAAGGCACTTTGAGTAAATAACCTTATGATTTTAAAGAGCTCAAATCCACAATTTAACTGTAAACTTATAACATGACTACCATGAAAAAGACCACGCTGTTAATTGGCTATCTCCTCACTTTCTTATTTATTTTTTCTAGCTGCGAAGAAGACGAAGTTGCTCCTACTCCTGAGGTGGAAGTGCCTGAAGCAGTCGAGTTTGTTTTTGAGGCCATGAACCAGTTTTATTTCTGGTATAAAGAAATACCTGGTAGCATTAAGGCCGAAGATTACACCGATCCTATTGAAATGGTAGAAGATATGCGGTTTAGGCCTATCGATATTTGGACTTTTATTGCCAGAGACAATGGCGCTACGGTAGATAGGATTTTAGAAGGCACGCAAAATGGAATTATCGGTATTGCCTTCGCTTATGATGATGAAAATAACCTGCGTATCGTTCTCACGCTACCTGATAGTCCAGCTGACGAGGCAGGCATACAAAGAAGCGATATCATTCAAAAAATAAATGGCGTTGCGCCCAGTCCCGATACGCAGCTTTCAATTGGCGAAACGCCAGAGTTGGAAATTTTGAGTGCAGATGGTACAGTGCGTACCGTAACCCTTAATAGAGCAGATGTTACTGAGAATCCCATATTGCACAGAGAAGTAAAAGAAGTAGAGGGGATGAAAGTGGGATATTTGGTTTTCAATACTTTTAATGGCCTTGCGGTTGAAGAACTAGACAAAGCTTTTACCGAATTTAATGCTGCCAATGTGGATGAATTGGTGATAGATTTACGCTACAACGGCGGCGGTTTGGTAAGTGCAGCCCAACATTTTGCCAACTTGTTGGTACCTGAACAAAATGTAGGGGATTTATTTGTGGCTGAAGAATTTAATGACTTAAACTCTGAATTAAACAGTAATCTGCTATTTGAGGAAGCAGCACAAAACCTTTCAGGAATCAATCGAATAGTTTTTCTCACAACAGGAGGTACGGCTTCTGCTAGTGAGTTGATAATCAATGGTTTAAGGCCTTATATTGATGTCGTGCTCATTGGCCAAAACACTAGAGGAAAATATGTAGGCTCTTCCCTTATCACTTTTGAAGATTATACTTTTGCCCCAATTACCTTCCAATCTGCAAATGCAGATGGAGAGGTCTTTATAGGTGGGCTTGTTCCTGATATAGATGCCAACGATGACATTACCCACAACTTTGGTGATGTAAACGAAGAGATGTTTGGTACAGCCCTCGATTATTTAACAGGCAAAATTAGTGGTGCTAGAAAAAGCGCTGTAGAAATTAAACCATTGAAAATATTCAATCAAGAAACTTATTGGAATGGCCCTGCAATAGATAAGATAGAGCGATTGGATTAGGTTTTTTGAGTAATTGCTAGGATTCGACTGTGCTGTTCGAGGTTTCCGAACCTCGAACTACCTATCGTAGCACCTGTACTTAGAGTACAATAGCTAAAGGCAGGATAATAAATCCTGAGGTAAAAAGTATGGGTTTGCGAAACCCGAATAGCTAGTATGATGAAGATTAGGGCTGAACAATATTAAAAATTGACTGCCCTAATCTTGATTTTTAAATTTACCCCCGTGTAAATACCCATTCTTTCTCTGAGGACAATCCATTATTAAACATATAACCGTCTTCTGTAAAACCTTTGATGCCTTCAGGTTCGGTTAATTTGTTTTTAATGATGTAGGAAGCCATCATACCGCGGGCTTTTTTAGCAAAGAAGCTTACCACCTTATATTTACCTCCCTTATTCTCTTTAAAAACAGGCGTAATCACTTCATGCTTTAGTTTTTTAGGAGCAGTGGCTTTAAAATATTCGTTAGAAGCTAGATTAATCAGTATAGGACTTTTTCCTGCTTCTAAATCTGATGACAATCTCTTATTGATTTTATCTCCCCAAAAGCTGTAAAGTGTTTCGTGCTTTCCTACTTTTACTTTAGTGCCCATTTCTAAACGATAAGGATGGATCAAGTCTAGTGGTTTAAGCAAGCCATGTAAACCGGATAAAATCCTCAAATTATCTTGGGCAAACTTAATTTCATCTTCTGAAAAATTCTCGGCTTGCATACCTTGATAAACATCGCCTTTAAAAGCAAAAATGGCTGGTCGCGCCGTTTCTTCATTATCTGGATATGCCCAGTTTTGAAACCTCTCATAATTCAACTCTGCCAAGTTATCGCTGATATTCATCAAGTCTCCTATAGCCTTGGGATTCTTCTTACGCATTACCTTAACCAATTGCTCGCTTTCTTTTTGAAAACCGGCAAGTGTAAAATGTTGGTTTTGGTTTTCGCTTTCAAAATCTAAGCTTTTGGCTGGTGAAATAACCGTTATCATATTTTATTTAGTGTTTTGTATATAAAGAATGGTTAAAGTTATTAATGAGAAAATTTTCATTGCAAACTTATGTGTTCTGTATCTTTTCTAGCATTAACAAATCGTTTAACAAAAGCTACATCTAAACCAAATCATGCTTCACCAAATACTCGGCAATTTGTACAGCATTTGTGGCGGCTCCTGTGCGAAGGTTGTCAGAAACTATCCACATATTTAAGGTATTGGCTTGGGTCTCGTCTCTTCTGAGTCGGCCTACAAAAGTTTCGTCGCGGTTGTGCGCATTAATAGGCATAGGGTATTTTAAATTTGCAGCATCATCCTCCAATACTATTCCCGCTGTATTTTGCATAATTTCCCTAACATCATTTAATTCAAAATCATTTTCAAACTCAATATTGACCGATTCTGAATGGCCGCCAACCGTTGGTATGCGTACGCAAGTAGCAGTTACTTGTATGCTGTCATCACCCATAATTTTCTTTGTTTCGTTCACCATTTTCATTTCCTCTTTGGTGTAGCCGTTATCCAAAAACACATCGATGTGGGGCAATACGTTCATATCTATGCGGTAAGGATAGGCCATTTCTTCTTTACTCAAAGATTCGCCTGCCCTTTCTTTCATCATTTGATCTACGGCATTTTTGCCAGTACCAGTAACCGATTGGTAGGTAGAAACTACTACGCGCTTAATGGTGTATTTTTGATGGAGGGGGGCCAAGGCCAACACCATTTGTATGGTAGAGCAATTGGGATTGGCAATAATTTTATCTTCTTTGGTGAGTTCTTGGGCGTTTATTTCGGGTACAATCAATTTTTTGCTGGGATCCATTCGCCAAGCCGAGGAGTTATCCACAACTGTGGTGCCTACTTCGGCAAATTTTGGTGCATACTCTAAAGAGGTGCCGCCACCAGCCGAAAATATAGCAATATCTGCCTTAGCAGCGATGCCGTCTTCCATACCTACCACTTCAAATTCTTTTCCTTTGAACTTTACTTTTTTCCCTACTGAGCGGCTCGAAGCCACGGGAATGAGTGTTTCGATAGGAAAATCTCTTTCTTCTAAAATTTTTAACATGGTGCTACCTACTAAACCTGTAACACCTACTACTGCAATTTTCATTGGTTTATCTCATTTGTTTAGATACAAAAAAAGGTCATTCCCGTAAGAATGACCTGTTAAAATTGATATTTGCTTTTATACAAGTATTCTCACGGGATCTTCTAGCAACTGTTTAAGGGTAAGCAAGAAAGCAGAACCTACTGCGCCATCTACCACTCTATGGTCGCATGACATGGTTACCTTCATCATATTGCCTACTACAATTTCACCGTCTTTTACAATTGGGGTTTGTTTGATACCGCCCACTGCCAAAATACAAGCATCAGGTGGATTTATAATAGCTGTAAACTCCTCAATTCCGAACATACCTAGGTTTGAAATGGTAAAAGTATTGCCTTCCCAATCGGCAGGTTGTAATTTTTTCTCTTTGGCTTTTTTGCCTAAATCTTTTACCTCGGCAGAAATTTGCGATAGGGTTTTATTGTCGGCAAACCTTACAACGGGAACAAGCAAGCCTTCTTCTACTGCTACGGCAACCCCAATGTGCACATGCTGGTTGATTCTAATTTTATCGCCCAACCAAGAAGCGTTTACTTTGGGATGCTGACGCAATGCTGCTGCTACCGCTTTTATCACGATATCGTTGAAAGAGATCTTTACAGGAGCAATCTCATTCATGCCTTTTCTGGCTTCTATGGCTTTGTCCATGTTGATTTCCATAGTGAGGTAGAAATGCGGCGAGGTAAATTTGCTTTCTGCCAAGCGTTTGGCAATTACCTTGCGCATTTGAGATACATTCTCCTCGGTATAGCTTTCTTCACCTACAGGCACTGCTGCACCTACTACAGGAGCAGCTTCGGTACTGCTAGTGGTCGGCGCTGCAGCAGGCGTAAATGCTTCTACATCGCGCTTAATAATTCTACCGTTTTCTCCAGAACCAGGTATTTGGCTAATGTCATAGCCTTTTTCCTCAGCAAGCTTTTTTGCCAAAGGGGAAGCCTTTATTCTACCGCCTTCAGCAGTGGTAGTGGCTGAAGTAGTAACAGGAGTTTCTTGTGCCTTTTTCTCTTGCTTTTGTTCTGCTTTGGGTTCGGGTGCTTTTGCAGGAGCTTCCTTTTTCTCTTCTGTTTTAGGTTTTTCTTGGCTGGCACCGTTACTCTTGCTCTTGGCTTTTTGTGCCTCTAGTAATTTCTTATAGTCAGCGCCTTCTTCTCCAATAATGGCAATTACACCATCTACAGGCACGGCACTTCCTGCATCGGCAGCTATGTAAAGCACTTTGCCATCTTCATAGTTTTCGAGCTCCATAGTGGCTTTGTCGGTTTCAACTTCTGCCAAAATATCTCCTGAAGCCACATCGTCTCCAACTTTTACCAGCCATGAGGAAATTACGCCCTCTTCCATGGTATCGCTCATCTTAGGCATGGTGATTACCTCTGCATTAATATCAGAGGTATCTACTTCAGCTGCGGCAGATTCGCTGCTACTCGAATCGCTAGAGTCTTCTACTACCGCTTCTTCTACTTTTTCTTCTTGGCCATTGCTGCTGCCTTCACTGTCTAGTAACGACTGGTAATCTTCTCCTTCTTCTCCAATTACCGCAATAATGCCATCCACAGGAACGGCTTCTTTTTCTTTAACACCTATGTACAAAATGGTACCGTCTTCGTAATTTTCGAGTTCCATGGTAGCCTTGTCAGTTTCTACCTCTGCGAGTACATCGCCAGACTGTACCTCGTCTCCAACTTTCACCAGCCATGATGCAATGACGCCTTCTTCCATGGTGTCACTCATCTTGGGCATTCTGATTACTTCAGCCATATTGATTTGTAATTATAATTTGATTGAAATTTTGATTCTTCAAAGTAAACTAAAACAGAATTGTAAAAATAATAAGCGAATTTAAATTTTACATGAAATCTTATAAATCACCTTACAGAATTAGAGAACTGCAAATGATTGACTGTGTTTGGTTGTTTTTTATCCAAATTTGAACAATTATGAAAAATGACTTATCCTGTTAAACTGAATAGCCTGCTTTGCATTGTAAGCGCAAGCTTTGACCAAGTGAATTAACGCTGCAAAACGCTGGTCTTTGGTCAGGCCTTTTTTAAATCGTGCAAAGATTTGTTGGCAAATAACGGCAACTTTGTAAGAGGCATAGGCATAAAAGAATACAATATTAGAAATATCTCTGCCGCTCAGTTCTGCATACCTTTCTGCTAGCTGTTGTCTATTTAAATTGCCTGGTAAAGCTGTTAGGCTAAAAGCTTTAAGAGCAGGATGTGTGTCTTGGTCTGCCCAATAGGCTAGGGTAGTGCCTAAATCCATAAGGGGCTCGCCTACTGTGGCCATTTCCCAGTCGAGTACCGCTGCTATTTCGGGTAAGGCTTTCGGTTCAAAGACTACATTGTCGTATTTATAATCGTTGTGGATCAATGCGGGTTTGCCTTCTTTTGGCATGTTAACAGGCATCCACTCGGCTAAAAATTCCATATCCTTGATTTCTTCTGTCGCCGCCTTTTCGTACCTTTTTATCCAGCCTTCCACTTGGCGCTTTATGTAGCCTTCAGGCTTGCCTATTTTTGCAAAAGCATCTTTAGTAACATCTATATTATGCAGTTCAACTAGGTTGTCTATCAATGCTTTAGAGAGCGATTCCATTAAGTTCTGTGTAAGATCAATACCTTTTGGCGGTTGTGTCCTTAAGATAAGTCCGTTCACCCTTTCCATTAAATAAAAATCTGCGCCTATAATGCTTTCATCGCCACAGTAAAGTACAGGTTTAGGTACTTTTGGGTATTGGTTTTTTATAGATGAGAGCATCTCGAACTCACGTTTCATATCATGGGCAGATTTGATGTTTGCCCCAAAAGGTGGCCTCCGCAAAACATATTCTTGGTTGCCTGCTTTTAGCATGTAGGTGAGATTAGAATAGCCTGAAGGAAATTGTTTCAGAATCAAATCGCTATCCCACTGAGGAATTTTATCTTTTAAGTAGTTGCCGAGTTGCGCGACGTCCAAGGCTTCTCCTTCCCTAACGGGAGCCGGTTCATTAAATGTGCTTTGTGGCATAGTGCAATAATTTTAAGGTAGGTGTTTCGTGTAAAGGTAAGTGTTTGCAAATAATCGCAAAATGTAGTTTGAACTATTCAACAAAAAAGAGGGGTTAGAAAAGGGCAGATACTTCAAACTAGCATAATCATTGAGCAATTTTTTATTATATATCTGATATAATGCGGCTTTATTTTTTATATGCTTTTTTTCTGGCGCTCATCATCGTCAATTTTTTTAGTAGTTCGGTAATGGCCACTGACTCTCCCATTAATGGTAAGGTTAGCAAAGGACTTTTAAATAACTTGTCCACGCAGCACAGTGTGCCTTTGGTCGGAGCTTCCTTTAAGAATCTAAGGTATCGTTTTGTAAAGAGTGTGGCACCTAGGGGCAGAAAATACGATTTCAGATATATAGAAATAGGAGCTGGCCCTGCCATTTGGCAAACTTCACACGAACCATTAATGGAGAACCAAAGAAATGCCATACATTTTTTTATAGAATATGGAGATATGCTAAAGCCCTTGTCTTATGTGGCTGGGGTAAACTTTAATCCTGCGTTTATACAAGAAGGTTATTTGTTAGAACCCAACTACTACTTCTTTAACCTCAAATACTCCCCTAGCAGAAAATGGTACAATTGGCCTGTTTGGATGAATATTTACGGTTTGTTGGGGGCTTCTTATTGGCAAGCATCGCTCACCAATACCAACTTTGGCAATGCCGGCAGCAATGAGTTGCTTACAGAAAAAGATAGTGGCCTCGGCTTTATGACAGGTGCAGGTGTTTCTTTCGAATTTTTTAATTTCTCATTGATTACACAGTTTACTTATGAGCTAGGGGTAGGGCAGTACGAAGCAGGTGCATTTCAGCCACAGGATGTACATACAGGTTCGGCGCAAATTAATGTAATGTTAAGTTATCGATTCTTTTTAAGTGGTTTACAGTGGAGATGCCCCACCTATAAATAAGGTAATATGAAGGATTTTTTTGACTCTTTAAAACTGATATATGCATTGCCACTGCTTTTTTTGGCTTCATGCGATTTAGGTAATTTTGATCCTATAAATGTTTTTACCCAAGAGCCTTTGGCTGCCGATGCTGTGGCGCTAGAAACAGCAGGTAATTGTGGTTTTACGCTTTTGGTCAATAATGATCGCATACAGCAAACGGGAAGTAGCGCCACGGTAAAAGGCAGTCTTTATGCCTCTATTAATGGGAACGCGACTTATTTGGGCAGCGGTGAGTTTGAATTGGCTACCGATGTAGAAGGAAGGGTAACAGCGTTAGAAGGCTTTGCCAATACAGAACTTTTCAGGCCTGAATATCTGGATGCTTCAGTAAATGAAGAAGCCTTTTTTGCCAATATCGCTTTAAGTAATGGTTCATTGCCCTCGGTTTTTGAAAATGAGACATTGCCCAGCGATGCCTGCTATTTGTTTTACAGAGCTAGTGAAGATACCGCAATGATCAATTCTGGAAGTGGGGTTTTGAAAATGCAGGAATTGTACATAGACCCCTTATCGGGATTTATGCTTTACAGAGGTAGCTTAGATTTATCTGCTTTATTAGCAGGTACCCGATGGTTGGCGGTAGATCCTGCGAGAGGTTTTTCCTTTGAAGCAGAAAACAGTTCTGAGGATTTTGAGTTTGAAGCCTTTTCGGCGCAGATTTACACAGAAAATTTATTTCCACTTATAGTAGATAGTATTTTGTTGAACAGCACTGGCAGTATTGTGATTGATGGAAGTTACAACAATGGTGGACTAAGAAATTTTTTTAATGCATCGAGTGCCAATGTACAGCTTGGCATAAATGGGGAGACGGAAGTGTCTTACGTTTTTGCCGATCGTTTGTTAGCAGGTTTCGATTTTTACGCAAATGTGGACAAATCAGTGCGAGCGGCTTCGTTCAATATCGCTCCGGCCACATTTTATTTTAGAAGAAACGGTGGAGATGAGAGGTTTTCGTTTTATGGCGAAGTAGCAGACGTTCAGGCATTTAATGCTAGCCTTTTGGCTGGGCATGGCGCTTTAAGGGTGTTGGAATCTCCATCAGAAACAAGTGCAGTAGTTGCCGGAAATTTTGCACAGGCCGAAGCAAATCGAAATTTAAGAATACAGCAGGCCCTCTCTCTAAACTTGGGAGAAAAGGGCAACTATGAGTTGCGGGATGCAGAAATTGTAATAAACACCGATGAGATTACGCTAGGTGGAATTTTTGTCAGTGCTTTTGCGACACTTCCCGATATTTTTATTAGTGGTAATTTAAATGAGGATAGCAGTATGAACTTATCAGGCCAATCTCTTTTTGCAGTCAATTTTGACGGCACCACATTGCCGGTTACATTTTCGGTGTCGGTTGAGGTGAACGGCGATGAAGAAATCCTACAAATAAGCGGCCTTGCTGAATACTGCGATCAGGGAAACTGCAATTTCCTTCCAGTAAATATTACTGCCGACTTTGAAAATGAGCTGTTGCAGCTTTGTGTGGATATACCCAACCGCGGCGAAGTCTGCATTCAATAAAAGAAATACTAATTAATGGCAGTTGGTTTTTCATTTGTGGCAAATCTTTTTAATTTTGCAATCCTAAAAAAAATAGAGCGATGAAAAGAACTTTTCAACCTTCGAACAGAAAAAGAAAAAATAAGCATGGTTTCAAAGCAAGAATGGCTTCTGCAAATGGTAGGGCTGTTTTGGCTAGGAGAAGAGCTAAAGGTAGAAAAAAATTGACGGTTTCTTCTGAGAAGAAGGGTAAGTAATCTTGCTGTCATTATTGCCCATATCAAGTTCTTTTCCATTTTTTCCTGTATATCAAAAGACTCTGACAGACCTCAGGGTCTTTTGTAGTTTCTTAGGTTTTGGCCGATCAATCTTTTCCCAAGTCAGAAAAAATAACCAGTAAAAAGGTTATAAAGTCCGTTTTCAGAAACGGGAAACAGCATTATCAATACCCCTTAAAGATTTTTTTTCTCGATGCGCAGGCATCTACACAAGAACCTCCTTTAAAAGTTCTGGTCTCCGTTCCAAAAAAAAAGTTTAAGAAAGCGGTAGATAGAAATAAAATTAAAAGGCAGCTAAGAGAGGTGTTCAGACTAAATAAACAGCAGCTTTTAGACAGGCTGCAAGTCTCCGAAAAAATAGCCAGGATCAGCATAGTGTACATAGCAAAAAAAGCTGAGCCATACGAGTTGATCAATAAGTCTTATCAGTCCATAATTAATCAATTACCGATTGAGTAGTTCTAGGCCTTGTAATAAGGGTAATATTACATTCCCTTTGGTGAGGACAACAAGGACAAAAAAAGTTGTTGAAAGCTAATTGGCCATCGTCAGTGTTCCACCGACAACTTTTCCGATGTTTAGTAGCATGACATGGAATAAATAATTGCCACAACAAAAACAATGGTCAACTGATCTTTAAAAAAACTATTGCAAATATTTAATCTCAATAGTATAATCTTGCTCACCAAAGTAGGTGTGCGCACAAGTATGGTACTATTTTTATGATAAAAACTAACAGACCAATTGGTAAATAATTGAATTATCTTTTCGTTTAAAAGGGGATTTTAGCAAAACCAATACATTTGACCATCTACCTTTTAGTATTTTTTAAGCAATAATTATTTTTTTATATTAGTGTATATGGTCGCTTATCATTAAGAAATGCCTCTAAAAGGAAATTATCATTCTTAAAATTTAGTTGTTTAATCAGGCATCGCAATTTTTTCAGCAAGCTTAGCTTTACCATTCAAAATATGAAAAACCGATTTTTAAAAGTAACTACCATCGTTGTTTTGGCTATAATTGCATTGGCCGCAAGCAGCCCCAAAGACAAATACTTTGAAATTGCCAAAAACCTAGACATTTTCGCCACACTTTTTAAGGAGGTCAATAAATATTATGTAGATGAAATAGATCCAACAGATTTGGTTAATGTCGGGATCTATTCTATGCTAAGCAAATTAGACCCCTATACCAATTATATTCCCGAAGATCAGGTTGATGACTATCGGACACTTACTACCGGTGAGTATGGTGGCATAGGAGCGGTTATTGGCATCAAAAATGAAAAAGTAGTGGTAGTGATGCCCAATGAAGGCTTTGCTGCAGATAAGGCAGGTCTGAGTGTTGGAGATGAGATTTTAGAAATCGATGGCAAATCTGTGAAAGGTTTGGGCATTCCTGATATTAGCAAATTATTAAAAGGCAAGGAGGGCACAAAAGTATCGGTTAAAATAAAAAAACCAGCGCAGGCATCTGCGAGCACCATAGAGTTGGTAAGAGAGCGCATACATATGAAAAACGTTCCTTATCACGGTATGGTCAATGAAAAAATAGGCTTGATCCAACTAACTGATTTTACTCAAAATGCAAGTTTAGAGGTTAAGAGCGCGCTTAATCAACTCAAAAATGAAGGTGCTGAGAGTATTGTACTAGATTTACGCGGAAACCCCGGAGGGCTGTTGAGCGAGGCGATTAATATATCTAATTTATTTTTACCAAGAGGAGCAGAAATCGTAAGTACCAAGGGCAAAATAGAAGAGTGGAACAAGCAGCATAAGGCACTCAATAACCCTGTTGATTTGGACATTCCTTTAGTGGTTTTGGTAAGCAATAGCAGTGCTTCTGCTGCAGAGATTGTTTCAGGTGTGATGCAAGATTACGACCGTGGCGTGCTCATAGGCAAGCGCTCTTTCGGTAAAGGACTTGTACAAGCCACAAGGCCATTGGCTTACAATGCCAAGCTAAAAGTTACCGTGGCAAAATACTACATCCCAAGTGGGCGGTGTATTCAGGCAATAGATTACTCTAAACGCAATGATGAGGGTTATGTAGAAAAGTTACCAGATTCTTTAAGAGTAGCTTTTAAAACCAAAGGCGGAAGAATCGTTTACGATGGCGGCGGCGTAGATCCAGACATTAAAACAGATAACGAATCTTTCGCACCTATTACAAGAAGCCTTATTGGCAAAGGTTTGGTTTTTGAATATGCAAACCTTTACAGAGCTGAGCATGCTGAAATACCAAACGCTACGGAGTTTGACATCTCAGATGAAGAATACGACAAATTTGTTGTATGGCTGTCTGATAAAGATTATGATTATGTTACCAGGGTAGAAAAAGTACTTACAGATTTAGAGTCTAATGCAAAGTCTGAAAAATATTACGAAGATATAAAAGACCAACTGACCGCTTTAGAAAAGAAAATAAGGCATAATAAGGAAAAAGATTTAAGAAAGTTTAGTGCAGAAATAAAAGAGGTACTTGAAGAAGAAATTGCTGCGAGATATTATTTGCACGAGGGCATGATGGAAACCTCCTTTGATGACGATGCAGACATTAAAGCAGCAATTGAAATTTTGAGCGACAAAACTAAGTACGACAAAATCTTATCAGGGGAGAAGATTTAAAGCGACAAGGATTTTTGAATTTTTATCAAAGCCTTCTGTTAGAAATAACAGAGGGCTTTTTTGTGATAATTTGAAACTATGGAATATAAAATACTCGGAAAATCAGGAATAAAAGTAAGTGAAATCAGTTTTGGCTGCATGTCATTAAGTGAAGACCACACCCAAAATGCAAGTCTGCTCCACAGCGCTTTTGATCAAGGCATTAATTTTTTTGATACTGCAGATTTATACCAATTCGGCGAAAACGAGGCGTCGGTAGGGCAGGCCTTTAAAGGAATGAGAGAAAAAGTCGTAATAGCCACTAAGGTTGGCAATCAATGGAAAGAAGACCAATCAGGTTGGGACTGGAATCCATCCAAGGCCTATATTCTAAAAGCAGTTGATGACAGCCTTGCACGATTACAAACCGATTACATAGACCTTTACCAATTACATGGAGGCACCATAGACGACCCAATAGATGAAACCATAGAGGCATTTGAACGCCTAAAAGAAAGTGGTAAAATAAGGGCTTATGGAATTTCTTCCATTAGACCTAACGTCATTAGAAGCTATGTGGAGAAATCTAATATTGATAGCGTAATGATGCAGTATAGCCTATTAGATCGAAGGCCAGAAGAGTCTTGTTTACAACTCCTTAATGAAAACAGTATTTCAGTAATCACAAGAGGTAGTTTGGCAAAAGGGCTTTTGGCAGGTAAAAATGCACAAGAATACCTAAGTCGCAGCGAAACGGAAGTGCTTCAAGCGGGCAAAGCAATAGCCAAATTGGCAGAAAACCGAAATGCTTCAGCAGCACAAATTGCGCTGAGGTTTGTATTGGCCAATGCTGCGGTAACTTCGTCTGTTTGTGGTATTCGCACAATGGAGCAACTTAAAGATGTAGCAGCAACGCAAAATGTACAGGCATTAATTAAAGGAGAAATCGAATCTTTAAAAGATGCCATACAGCCCAATGTTTACGAAGCACACAGATAACAAGCTTTTTTTAAAGCTAGCTTTAGCTCTGCGTAAAGATGCTTAGCACAAGATTAGTAGGCAACAAAAGTTTGTGGATGCTACTTATTAACTTTACATCAAAAGCATGAATAAACAACACTAAAAATATCTATGAAAGAAGTTTATATTGTTTCGGCAAAGCGAACTCCCATAGGGAGTTTTGGAGGAGTTTTGTCTTCCCTTTCAGCAACGGAATTGGGGGCAACAGCTATTAAGGGTGTTTTAGAAGCTGCCAAAGTACCTACCTCAGCAGTAGAAGAAGTTTTTATGGGAAATGTGTGCTCGGCCAATTTAGGACAGGCACCTGCTCGACAAGCAGCGCTTAAGGCGGGCATAGGCCATCATGTTCCTTGTACCACAGTAAATAAAGTGTGTGCATCAGGTACCAAGGCCATTATGTTAGCCGCACAGAGCATTATGACGGGCCAAAGTGATTTAATTGTAGCCGGAGGTATGGAGAGTATGTCTAACATCCCTTATTACATGCCAAAAGCAAGGTATGGTTATAAATATGGACATGGCCAACTCGTAGACGGACTCATGAAAGATGGCCTTACTGATGTTTATAATGAATGTGCTATGGGCGTTTGTGCTGATAGTACAGCGGCCAAGTACAACATATCAAGAGAAGAGCAAGATGAGTTTGCAATCGGCTCCTATAAAAAATCTGCCGAAAGTACCGAAAAAGGTTTCTTTAAAGAAGAGATTGTTCCAGTTGAAATTCCCCAACGTAAAGGAGAGCCACTCTTAGTTAATGAGGATGAGGAATTTAAAAAGGTGAAATTTGAAAAAATTCCTTCATTAAGACCTGTTTTTTCAAAAGAAGGAACGGTTACGGCTGCCAATGCCTCTACTATAAATGATGGGGCAGCTGCACTGATTATTGCCAGCAAAGAGAAGGTAGAAGAATTGGGCTTAAAGCCCATGGCAAAGATAATTTCTTTTGCAGATGCGGCGCAAGAACCCGAGTGGTTTACCACGGCACCTACATTGGCTGCGCCAAAAGCACTAGAAAAAGCCGGGCTTTCTTTTAAAGATGTAGATTTTTTTGAGGTGAATGAGGCATTTTCTGTAGTGTCAATTGCCTTTTACAAGCAGTTGGGCATACCTGCTGAAAAAATAAATGTTTTTGGTGGCGCAGTTTCTCTAGGGCATCCATTGGGAGCTTCCGGTGCGAGGATTGTGACTACTCTTAATAATGTGCTACAGCAAAAAAACGGAAGGTATGGCCTAGCAGCCATATGCAACGGCGGTGGCGGCGCCTCGGCCCTCCTGATCGAAAAAGTTTAGTAGCTTATACAAAAGCCAAGATGCTAAAAAAATAGTCTTGGCTTTTTTTATTTAAATTCATCAAACTCATTGGCAAATTCTAAGGTGCCATTTAGTGGCATCACACCTTTGGTGCAACTTGCATCTCTAAGGCAAGCGGCTGCAGTAGCTACGCTTAGTTCAAGGCTTTTTGCTATGTCGTAGTTTTCGTGTAGCCCTAAAAGCATTCCGGAGATAATGGCCTCCTTTTCTCCAGCCCTGCCTTTGATTAGATTTTGGGGTAAATCAATTTTTCCTTGCTTTAAAAATCTTCCTTCTTTATTAATGGCATAGACGTATTTTTCACTTAGAACAAATACCCATGACCTTACGCCTTTTTCAAATAATTTTTTTGCTGCACTTTTGGCTTCTACTTCTTGCTCGTTGATCAAAGCGCCCAACTCTTTTTTGCTAACAAAGAGGTAGTCTATGTAAGGCAAAGAAGGGTCAACGATTTTACCAAGTAAATCGGGCGTTTTGTACACTAAGTTGGCTGATGTTTTAAAGCCCTGTTCAACCGCCGTTTCAAATAAAACGGAAGCGCCGGTTCTACTGTTTTCGTTCAAATCATCTAGTTTTCCTAACAAAGAGAGATAACCCAAATGAAAGATTTTATAGTTGTATTTATCTAACCTAAAATCAGTGGTATCTAAATAATTATTGGCACCGGGAAAATGCAATAAGGTACGGCTTCTGTTTTTAAGGTCGGTAATAACGTCTGTAAAAGAAGTGGCGGCTTTCTCTGTGGTTTTGATTCCTTTTTTATCAATGCTGTTTTTAATGCAATCGTCTAGTACCAGTGCGCCATTGGCATCATTGCCCACCAAGCCTATGCCTGCCAATTTAAAAGGCGCTTTTAGTAGCGAAAGGTTTTTTAAAATATTATAGGGTGAACCACCTGTACTCGTATATTTTTTTGTGATATGCAGCAATTGGCTTTCTTTAATAGGCTGATCAATGATCTTAATTTGATCAATATTGAAATTGCCACCTGCTACAATGCCGCTTCTAGGTTGTCTAGACTTCATGATGCTTTCTGCTAAATCTTATTAGCTAGAGGAATTAAAACTAGCGAATGAACAAAGGGTTATGTGTAAAATCCTAAACTGCCTTTATTCTAAAATTATATAGTCGATTATCAAAATGAAAATGGTAAAAAAATCTAACTTACCAGAAAAAATTTGTGAAGTTTGCGGGCTGCCTTTTAAGTGGAGAAAAAAATGGGAAAAAAATTGGGAGGAGGTAAAGTATTGTAGCGAAAGGTGTAGGAGAAATGCAAAAAAACAAAGAAAATCAGAATAAATGGAGACAAAGTCTAAGAAAAAGACAGCGATAAGCAATGAAGCTTTAGAAGATGCGCCCAAGCCTATACATTGGTTAATGCTGGTAGGCCTGTCTTTAGTTTGGGGGAGTTCTTTTATTTTGATCAAGCAAGGCCTAGAAGTCTTTTCTTTTATGGAAGTGGGCGCCATAAGGGTAGTAAGCGCCTTTTTGGTATTGTTGCCGGTTGCCCTTGCCAACTTTAAGAAAGTACCCAAAGAAAAATGGAAGTTCATTGTTGCTATGGGAATTTTAGGCAATTTTATACCGGCCTTTTTATTTGCCAAAGCGCAAACTCAATTGCCGAGCTCTATTACAGGGGTTCTAAATGCTCTGACGCCACTTTTTACTTTTATTGTGGGTATTATCGCTTTTAAGCAGGTAATGAAAACTCGGCAGTTAACAGGGCTCATCATTGCTTTTTTAGGATCTGCTACTCTAATTTTTGTTAATAGCGAAGGAAAAATAGGGGGCATAAATTACTTTGCTTTTTTTGTAATTGGTGCGGCCATGTGCTATGCCACTAGTACCAACCTCATTAAAAGGCATCTTACTAGTATAAGGTCTTTGCATCTTACTTCCTTTGCCATTTCTATAGTAGGGCCTTTTGGCGTTTTTATTTTGTACAATTCTGAATTTACCGATAAGGTATTGTATACAGAGGGGGCATTAAGGGCGCTGTTTTATTTATCGCTTTTAGGTATCTTAGGTACTTCTGTAGCCTTGGTAATGTTCAATAAAATGATCCAAAGTACCAGTGCTGTATTTGCCGCTTCGGTAACTTACCTAATCCCAATAGTGGCCATTTCATGGGGCGTTTTCGATGGGGAGATATTGATGCCCTTGCATTACATTTGTATCATTACTATTTTAATTGGGGTTTTTATCACAAATCGTAAAAATTAATGCTATCTGATTTTGGTTATATTTTACTTTTCATTTTAGGTGGACTGATGTTTTTCAGCATTAGTATGTTCGTGGCTTTTCTGATACGGCCGCAACGCCCAAATGAAGAAAAGCAAACTACTTATGAGTGTGGCGAGGATCCTGTAGGAAATGCTTGGGGCAGGTTTAATGTGCGTTTTTATGTAATAGCTTTGATTTTTATTTTGTTTGATGTAGAAATCGCTTTTATGTTTCCTTGGGCTGTAATATTTGCCGATAATCAGTTAGTACAAGAGACTCAGGGTACTTGGTTGTGGTTTGTTTTCGGTGAGATGCTTCTCTTTATATCGATTTTATTGATCGGACTCATTTATGCATGGCAAAAAGGCTTTCTAAATTGGGATAAGCCCATAGCAAAAGTGCCCGATTTTAAATCAAAAGTGCCTAATGATTTGTACGAAAAGTTAAACAAAGAATACAGCTAATTTAGATAAGAGTCCAATTCAGAAAAGGGGTCGCTCTCAGGAAAAAGTGCTCGAACGGTTTTGCCCGCTCTAATATTTTTGAGTTCAAGCCCTATAATGCCTTTATGACTCTGTGCTATTTTTGCTCCGGTGCTCAATGTTTGCCAATCTTCCCAAGAAAATTTTACTCCACCAACTGGTATGATCGACACCCACATTTTGCAGTAAACTGGCAAGTGATTTTCATCTAACCCCCAAAGGTATTTGTCGCCTGGTGTTACGCCACCACCATGGTATAAAACTAGCAAAGCTTGCTCTCCGTTTTCAAGCTCAACCAATTGCCTTTCGGTCCCGCCGTCTCTTATTTTAGCGGGCGCATTTAGCCAAAATGAGTCGTTTGCCCAGTATTCCCAAGCGGTTTGTATCAAATCGCTCGCTTCACTACTTGAAACTTGTTCTCCATTTTTGTAGGCCAAACCCTTTAAGCTGTCTATCTGGAACACTACTGTATAATCATCCCATTGCACTCTAGCAAAGTGTCTTTTTTTATCCCAAGTATGCAGGTGCCCACCGGGAAATTCCCAAGCAATTATTTCGGTATTTTGCCAATCATCATAATTTATGGCATTGAGCATTTTATCGGCGAGCAATTCTGCTTCTTTTCCTTTTTTGCCTTGAGGTACGGGCTCATCTACTATAAAGAAAAAGACAAGACCTACAGTTATGAGTATGATAATAGTTAAAAGTATTTTCTTTATCATTGTGCTTTTATGTTTTTGCGTTTAGGGCATTTTAAACAATTCAAGTTTGTATATGTTGTTATTGTAAGACATAACTCTTATATACAAGTGTCGTAGTGCACTTTTATATTTACCTTATATTTATTTCACTAAAGTATTAAGATTTGAGCACCTATTCAATTAGAGATTTGGAGCACTTAACAGGTATCAAGGCCCATACCATTAGGATATGGGAGCAGAGATACCATATCATTAAGCCCAAGCGTACAGACACCAACATCAGATATTACGATTCTGATGATTTGAAGCTTATGCTCAATATATCCTTGCTCAATAATAATGGATATAAAATATCTAAGATTGCGAAGATGAGCAAAGAAGAACTTTATGAAAAAGTGCTTCAAACAATCAATAAAAACAATAATTATTCTGACCAAATAAGCGGTTTAACGGTAGCGATGATTGACCTCAACGAGGAACAGTTCGAAAAAATCATGGCGACCAATATATTGCAATTAGGATTTGAAAATACAATGCTTAATATTGTTTTTCCTTTCCTTACCAGAATTGGTTTCTTGTGGCAAATAGATTCTATTAATCCGGCACAAGAGCACTTTATTACCAACCTTATTAGACAAAAATTAATTGTTGCTATTGATGGGCAATACAATAATTACCAAAACCCTAATAAGAAAAAATATATGTTGTTCTTGCCAGATGGTGAGCTACACGAGATAAGCTTATTGTTTTCTGCTTATCTAATAAAAGCAAGGGGTAACCATATCATTTATTTGGGTCAAAGTATGCCAATTGAAGATGTGGCTGAAGCTTACAAGATACACAAGCCTGACTACTTGCTTACCATCATCACCTCTGTGCCTGAAGCAGAATACATACAAGCCTATGTTGATACATTGGGAGAGACTTTTGATGAATCAGAGGTATTGTTATCGGGTTATCAAGTTGTTGGTCAGGATTTGGCCACTTCAGAGAATGTACATATCATAACTCACTTTAAATATCTGATTGAGTTTGTTGATAACAACACAGTAGCAGTAGAAAAAAACTATTGATTGGTTTATAGATAACAAAAAAAGCAAGGGCTGGATTGAGAAATTCAGCCCTTGCTTTTTTGTGCTACGTATTTTTTACGGTTGGAACAATTTGTAAATATCATTACCAAAGGCAAAGACCATAAGGCAAAGCAGCAATACCATTCCTACTTTTTGAGAGGCTTCTAAAAAACTATCAGAAGGTGGCCTGCCAGAAACTATCTCATAGGTTAAAAATACAACGTGACCGCCGTCTAACGCAGGTATGGGCAGTAAATTCATAAAGGCCAATACCATGGAGAGCATGCCGGTTATGGTCCAGAATTTCACCCAATCCCAAGTGCCTCCAAAAAACTTGGCAATGCCTATAGGGCCACTGAGTGACTTACTAGGTGATACTTCACCTTTAAAAATTTTATTAAAGGCTTTCAGCTGTACAATTATTACAGAAAAAGCATCAATAGTACCTCTTGGTATAGACTCTGCAAATGTATATTCTTTGGTAGAAGGTTCTAATAATGATTTTGGGTAAAACCCGACTTTACCCTCTTCGCTAACAAAGACTTCTAGTTCTCTTTGTTCGCCATTTTTGCCTTTCACCAGCATGCTAACATCTTTACCTGCTTTATCTTGGAGCACACTTGAAAACTCATGAAAATATTCTATTTCCGTATCGTTTACTTTCAAGATCTGATCTCCTGCCTTTAATCCACCAGAAGAAGCCGGAGAGTTGGCCATAACGCTATCCACCACGAAAGGCTCTCTAAAACCAATGAAATTTCTGTTGGCTTCGTTATCGCTGAGGCGTTCGATAAAATTGGTTGGTATCTCGATATCGAGCAACCTGCCTTCGCGTTCAACAGTGTAGTAACTTCCGCTCTCTAATAAAAAGTTAGGGTTTCTGATATCATTTGAGTTATCGAAGTCCTGCCCGTTTATTTTAACGATTTTATCCCCGTCTTTAAGCCCGATTTCCTCTCCTAGTTCATTTACGTAAATGCCATACTTGTTTACTTCTTTAATGGAATAATAAGATTCTCCCAAAAGATAGACTAAGAAAATAAATACGATAATGCCGGTTACTACATTTACTATAATGCCACCGAGCATGACAATAAGTCGTTGCCAAGCTGGTTTTGATCTAAACTCCCAAGGTTTGGGTTCAGATTTCATTTGATCGCTATCGAGTGACTCATCGATCATACCTGAGATTTTTACAAATCCTCCTAAGGGCAAAGCTCCTAAGGAGTATTCTGTTTCGCCCATTTTCACACCAAAAAGCTTAGGAGGAAAACCAATAGAGTATTTTTCCACGCGCATTCCAAAAACTTTTGCTGCAATGAGGTGCCCTAACTCATGCAGGCCTACTAAAATAGATAAGCCTAAGAGTAGTTGCGCTGTCATTATCAGTCCTTCCATGCAAGATTTTTTTATTATAAAAATTGTGTTGCTCGAATTGTAAATTTACAATTATCTGCCCTTTTTAACAGGCATACAATGGTTTTAGTTTGTGTTTACTGCCCAACAATTACAGATTTATCTCAGCTGCCTTTTTTCTTATTTTTTCATCGGTGCGTATATAATCCTCTAAAACAGGATTTTTTACGAAGTCTATGAGTTCTAGGCACTTTTCGTTAAGTTGAGCGATTTGTAGAAATTTAATTTCATCGTTGAGAAAGCGTTGCACTGCCACTTCATTAGCGGCATTTAGAGCGCATGGTAAATTTCCGCCTGCTTTTAAAGTTTCAAAGGCCAGTTTTAAATTGCTAAACGTTTCTGTATCAGGTTTTTCAAAAGTTAGGCTCGGATAGTTAGAAAAGTCGAAACGCTCAAAAGAAGTGGGGACTCTGCTCGGGTAGCCAAGGGCAAAAACAATGGGTAGTTTCATATCGGGTAAGCCCATTTGTGCTTTAATGCTGCCATCTTCAAACTGTACCATAGAGTGTATGATAGATTGTGGGTGCACGATAACGTCTATCTGCTCAGGTTTGAGGTCGAAAAGCCACTTGGCCTCTATAACCTCTAAGCCTTTGTTCATGAGCGAGGCCGAATCTATGGTTATTTTCGCGCCCATATCCCAATTGGGATGTTTTAAAGCTTGCTCTTTGGTAGCATCTTTTAAAATTTTTTTGTCCTTGCCCCTAAAAGGCCCACCTGAGGCAGTCAATATTATTTTTTCTATCGGGTTCTGTTCCTCGCCGAGTAAGCATTGGTAAATGGCAGAATGCTCAGAGTCTACAGGATGGATATGTACTTGGTTTTCTTTTGCGAGTTGCATTACTAAATTGCCTGCTACAACCAAGGTTTCTTTGTTGGCAAGAGCAATGTCTTTCTTGGCCTTTATGGCCGCAATGGTTGGCTTTAAGCCTGCATAACCCACAAGTGCAGTTAAAACAATGTCAATTTCGGAGAGGGTGACCGCATCGTTAAGTGCTTCGTTACCTTGAGCTACTGTAATATCTTTGCCTGAGAGTCCTGATTTAAGTGTGCTGTATTTTTCTTTATTACCTATTACCACCATCTTAGGACTAAACTCCAAACTTTGCGATACAAGCAATTCTACATTGTTTTGAGCGGTTAAAACACTTACCTCAAAAAGATGTGGATTTTCTCTGATCACATCTAGCGCTTGTGTTCCTATTGATCCGGTAGCACCTAATATGGCTACTTTCTTTTTTCTCATAGTTGATGGTTTCGGGTTATGCTTAACTATTGAAGCAATCGTGTTGTTTGCTAACAAATATACTGGTTAACTGTAAAAATCATTCGTTTGGACCGTTTCCATTGCTAAAATGTATAAGTATCCAAAAGTAATCACCACTATTCTTTTCTCTTAAAAATCAGATTTTATTTAATTTTAACCTGCAATTTAAACACCTTAAGCATTCAAATTTCTAAGCGGCTTCTCCAAGCGGCTTCTCCAAGCGGCTTCTCCTATAAAAAAATAAATTATCGGTTGTGTTATCCTGATGCAATAAACTACTGAAAAATTATGGTCTCTTAAACAGATTAATTCCTTGGGAATGGATTTTTTTACGGAAGAAATTTTTATATTGAGCGAATCTAAAGTAATCCATTCTTTTACTAGCAAGAAAAGCGTTTGTGAGCTTTTGAGAAGCCCATAAAGTAATAAGTTTTATGTGTTGATTTTTTAAATAACTAAGACACTTGGGTTTCTTGCATTTATTGACCCTTTATTAAAGCTATTTTTATCCTGAAGCAATGAACTTGAAAAAAATATTTTTCTTTCTAGCATTAAGTTTTGCTGCATTTGGAGCTATTGCGCAAAAAGATGCCTCCTCATTACTCAAAAAAGCAGATTCACTATGGAACGTGGGTGAACACAGCGCAGCTTTGAAAGTATACAAAAAAGCGTATAAGACGGCGCCCAAAACCGAAAAAAATGAGGCAAAATCCAAATTTGACGAAGCTTATCTTAATTACGCCAACTTACTTTTGGCGCAAGAAAGGCTTGCCCCTTCTAAATCTGACCGAAATTTTCAAATATCTACTATTTACTACAAAAAGTATCTGAAGAGCATTTTTAAAGATAAGAATAGTAAAGCCTATCAAGATTCTTTAGCGCGCTTTCAGGAAATTATTGCAGATGCTTATTTTGCCTCAGAGCAATACCAAGCAGCAGGCAGGACCTACAAAAAAATACTCAAACAACTCAATAAAGCCGATACAGATTCTGAAATTAAGTCAGAAATTGCTCTTCAGTTGGCCCAATGCTATGTAGAATTGAAAAATTATCCGAAAGCGGGGAAAACATATGCGCAAGCTTATGGAGATATTGCCTTGAGTCATAAAGCGGAAGAACTGTATTGTAAAGGATATTATTCTGAAGCCGCTAGGCTTTTGAGTTATTTGAGAAGTGGGGCTGAGGGTGAGGATAGGGATTTGCATACAAGGCTGATAGCAAGGGCCTATTTTAAAGCAGGTAGTAACGAAAATGCGCTTTATTGGTACAAGCAGTATTTTAATGCAAACGATTCATTGAGTAAGAACACCACCATTTATATTGATCAAAATTGTGAGAGTTGCGGACAATTGCTTAAAAATGAGAGGTATTTTTTTAGCATGCTCAAAGAAAAAGGGCAATTAGATATAGACCGTTTTTATTACGCACAAGTAAAGCTCAATCTTTCAGGTAAACTGATTGAGGCAAGCCGATTGATCAACAACACTACAATTGTTTATCAAGGTTGCGAAGAAGAAGAGCCTTGTTTGTCTTTTGAAAAGACGTACCATCTTAGCAAACTCACATCTTTAGGCATCAATACCAGTACTTCTTCAGAATACAGTCCTATGTATTTTGAGAATGATACGCTTATTTTTGCCTCAGATAGAAACCCACAAAAAAACAAAAGAGAAGAAGTAAATGGCGAGGACAGAAGCACCTTTGATTTGTACCAACAGCGCATGAATAAAAACGATGTATTTGGTTTTCATCCGGGTGTATCGGTAGAACATGCAGATTCTGTATCGCTCCCAAGCCGTTTTTTCTCGTTTAATAGAGATGTTTACTACAATGAAGGACCTATTGCCTTTTATCCTGGCACTAAAGAAAAGTTTATTTTTACTGGGAATTATTTTACCAACAGCGATGCACTAAAAGGCAGTAAAGCTTTTGATGCAGACCGTATCAACACACTAAAACTATTTACAGCCGAGTGGTCTTCTAGTGATTCTACTTGGAAAGTGACCCCAATCCTTTTTGAAGGTACCCATGACAATTTATTCAATAGTGAGTTGTACAGTGTAGCGCATCCCTCTTTTAATGAAGATGGTACTACTTTATATTTTTCTTCTAATGTACCTATGCCAGGCTCAGACGATAAAAGAGGCAGTTATGGCAACTCAGATATATTTAGAAGTACATTTGATCCGAATACAGGAAAACTCGGAACGCCCGAAAATTTAGGCAGTACAATCAACTCAGAGGGGAATGAGCTTTTTCCTTACCTGTACACTACGGACGATACCCAAGAAACAAGGCTTTATTTCTCATCAAATTTTCATGAAGAAGAGGCACAGGGGCAGCTAGATATTTACTACGCAGGGCTTTGCGATGGAATTTTTAGGGCCAGAGAAAATATGGGCGCGCCAATTAATTCTCCTAAGGACGACTTCGGGATAGTGCTCAACAAGCAAGGAACAGCAGGGTATTTATCATCAGATAGAGAAGGTAGTGACGATATTTATAAGTTTAGAGAGCTTAAAATATTGATTACCGTTTTTGATAAAGCAATTAATGAAACCGTTTCTGAAGCCAGTATAGATTTTATTCCGGAAGTAGGGCAGTTTGATCCTGAAAGAATGCCAGAGGGAGGTACTAAGATTTACAGAAAGTTCGATTTGAACAGCAATTATAAAGTTGCCGTAGAACCTGACAGCGAAATTTACTTTATGCCTGACCATAAGGAAATAACCACTTCAATAAATATTTTTGATGAATATGGCATCTACAGAGATACGATTTATTTGTACAGAAAGCCTAAAGTAAAAATGATCATGATGGCCAATGTAAAAAGTTGGCAGCAGGTATTTGTGGCTTTTGACAAAAATACAGGTACTCTAGGCACAGAGGATTCTATTAAAGGTACCAGCGATTTTAGCTTACTGTATGAATTTGGCTATGATAAAACCAAAGGCCAGAATTTCTTGCAAAATACAGAAGATGGTACCTTTACCTACTTAAGTGCCCCGAAACTCTTCACTTTAAATAATTTAGAAGTTGCTGAAAAGCAGGCAGAACTCAAGCAATTTTTTGTTGGGAATAAAATTCTGGTGCCAGATTCTGTGCAATCAAACAATGTTGCCATGACAAACCCAATCGTTATCAGGAATATCCGGTATGGTTTTGATTCTGAAAAATTTTCTGAGGAGGATGCTGAAAATATAGATCCAAACATTCAATTTAGAAGAATGGCTGGAGTATTAAAGGATTACCTGCATCTCAACGCCAAAATAAGTTCGCATACGGATGAGTGCCCTCTTGCGCCTTATGAATATAATAACATGGAACTTTCTGGTAAGAGAAATAACTCAGCTGTGGAAGGACTGCTTAAGTATTATACCGGCATGGATACCACTAGATTGGTTAAATGCAATTACGATGGGAGCTATCCTGTAGATAAGTCCCTGAAAAATTATAGTAAAAACTCTAGAGGGCAAAATTGCGCCAACCAGTATAATCGAAGAACGGAGTTTAAGCTACTTTACGAGAATAGAAACAAATACATGCAAGATTGCGATTGTAAAGATGAATCTATGATTCGTGTTAGGATTCCAAAAGAAGAAAATACCTCTACAAGAACAAATGATTCTGCTACTCAGGGAGGTAGGTAAGCATACTCAAACGCTCTTCAGGGAAAATCTCATTGGCCAAATCAATAATATCCTGTGCTGTAACTGCATGTATTTTATCTAGTACTTCATTTAAGGTTTCTACCCTACCGAGGTCTAGAATGCTCTTGCCCATCATAAGCATAAAACCTAGGTTACTTTCTTCGCTCATGGCCAATTGCCCAACCAATTGTTGTTTGGCTTGGTGCAGTTGCATGCTGCCCAAAGGCGTTTCGCGGAGTTTTTTGAGTTCCTTCAATAATAGTTTTACGCAACGCTCTAAGGTCTTACGTTCAGTGGCAAAGTTTACCAAGAAGAGGCCTGTATCTTGATAAGCCGTTACCGAAGCGTCTATACCATAGACAAAACCGTATTTTTCCCTTATCCCTAGATTGAGTCGAGAGTTCATGCCCGGCCCACCTAGCAAATTAACCAATAAAAAAAAGGGGATTCTGTTAGGGTCATGTATAGAAAATGAAGTAGTACCTACAATGCAGTGCGCCTGACTTATGGGCTTATTACTTATAATTTGTCGGGGTGCAAAACTTTCAAAAGGCTTCCTTTTTCGCTTAGATTGGTAAGTGGGAATGTCAGATAAATACTTTTGAGCAATTTTTGCCACTTTGCTAAAAGGCAAAGCACTTACAGAAGAAAAAATTACCTGATCGGTGTTGAGGTTCTCCTTAATAAACTGCTGAAAATCTTCTTGTGAAAAGCTTTTTACACTTTCAGGCGTGCCTAAGATATTATAACCAAGTGAGTGGTCTTGGAATATCACCTCGTCAAACTCATCTCGTATGGCATCTGCAGGATCATCTTTGTACATAGACATCTCCTCTAAAATTACCCCGCGTTCTTTTTTTATCTCACGCTCAGGAAAAATTGAGTTAAAGGTAATATCACTGATCAACTCTACTGCCTTTTCAAAATGGTTCTCTAACAGAGAGGCATAAAAGCAAATTTTCTCTTTGGTAGTGTACGCATTCAATTCTCCACCTACTGAATCTACCCTGCTTAAAATATGATAAGCCTTGCGTTTTTTGGTGCCTTTAAACGCCATGTGTTCCCAAAAGTGGGCAATACCTTGTTGGTGTGGTTTTTCGTCGCGACTCCCAATGTTTAGTATA
Source organism: uncultured Thalassovita sp. (assembly GCA_937129345.1). Classification (GTDB taxonomy): domain Bacteria; phylum Bacteroidota; class Bacteroidia; order Cytophagales; family Flammeovirgaceae; genus Chondrinema. The sequence goes on from CAKZMZ010000141.1 coordinate 26,589, forward strand.
CAACCGCAGTGCGCAATTTTAGTATTGCTTACTTGTCGGTGTACGATTCTAATGCCATTGGGGAGGATCAATTCTTCGTATTCTTTCATTTGCTGCGCCATCCACTGTCTTAACTTCTGTATTCTTTCTCCCTATTTTCACAATTAATCTAGAGAGGTATTAAAGGGCAAGATTTTGATAATCTGCAAAGGTAACGCTTGTTGAGAAATACAAGCTATTTTTAGTGGGCAACATAGATAAAAGTGTTTTTGTTTGCGAAGGTATTGTTTTGAGGCCTTAGGTTTTTTACTTCTATTTCTTGTATTTCATGCAAGTGTGGAATGGCTCCAAAACCGGCTTTCCAATCGTATAGCCCTTGATTAACGCCCATGGTTTTACGCAAAGTGCTTACACCTAAACTTATTTTGTATTCGTATTTTAAATATTTTTGTAATTCAAAGATTACGAAATCTAGTGCGCCCTTTTTCCTGCCTAGCGGGGTATTGGCCAAATATTGGCAATGCGCCACCTTATTCGGATAAAAATAAACCACTGTTCCGGCGAGTATTTTGCCATGGCTAGTTGCTGCGAATAGTTTTATGTTTTTAGGAAACCTATCTCTTAGATAACAAATTTCTCTATAAGTATGTACTGGATAGCAATTGTGTCGCTCCCATAAATTTTTACTCAATACTTGCCAGAAATCCAACCAGTTTTCAGACTCGCCAAACTTTAGTTGAGCTTCTAGTGCTTTTTTATAGCCTCTTTTCCTTCTTTGTTGTACATTAATCAACTTTGAGTCAGGAATCACCAAATTAATTTCCTGCCTCTTTGGTTGAAGGTTAAAATAGCATGAGATATCAATTGGCATATTGAGGTTTGACTGTGAGCTTAAGAATTTAGGCAAAGGCTTAAAAATGATCTTCTCAATTTCATGGCTATTGAAAAATTCTTTGAGCGATGCTATAATTTGTGCATTTAATGCTGCATCGTTTTGATGGTTATAAAACAAGTCTCCAAAAGTGAGCCCACCATGAGCATAAAGGCAGTAGTCCTTAATATTAGCAGGAAGAATTGCCACAAGCACATCTTCCTCAAAAAATAAAAGCGAGCTGTCTTTAAAATTATGTGCATGGTATTCCATATAGTCCCTGTAAAACAAAAAGGGTAAGTTTTGCTCAGCAACGAAGCGGTTCCACACGAACTTAAACTCTGGACAATATGGAATGATATTGATCAAGGTACTTGCGCTATTTAGTTTTAAATTTGTGCTTCAAAAAAAGCCAGCAAAAAAAATTAATCGATTAAAAATCCGACATATTCAAAGAAATGGATAAGCAAAGAAAAACCAGCCTACTATATACAACTGTATTTTTAAGTAATCATCATGTAACTGCCTTAAAAAAGTGCTTCTTTATACTCGTCTCCTTTTTATTATTGGGCGTCTTAAACAAGTTAGAAGCACAAGTTAGGGGAAAAGTATTTGATATAGACAATGGTTCTGCAATAGTTGGAGCCGCCATTCAGTTGAATGAGAACCAAGGCACCATTACCGATGCTGACGGTGTTTTTAGTATAGAGGTTTCCGATTTTCCCAATACCATTATTATCTCTTCTTTGGGTTACAAAACAAGGGATGTAAACGTAAGTTCTGAAAAAGAGTTTTTGCAGATTGGCCTGCAAAGTAAGCCCACCGAAATGCAAGAGGTAATCGTTTCTGCCTTTAGGGGCAAACAAAAACTTTTAGAAACTCCAGCCTCAGTTTCTATGGTAGGTCCATTAGAATTGCACAGAGAAGAAGACGTAAATTTTGCACCAATATTGAACAGGGTGCCTGGGGTATTTATGCATAATGGCGCTTATAACACCAATAGAATTACCATACGGGGCATAGGTGCGCGTTCTCTTTTTGCCACGGCCAAAATAAGGGCCTATCTCAACGACATACCCCTTACCAATGGCATAGGCGAAACCACTATTGAAGACATAGATTTGAGCTTACTAAGTAGGATGGAAGTAATAAAAGGACCGGCGGCCAGCGAATATGGCGTTGGCTTGGGCGGTACCATATTGATGCAAACAGCTAAATCGCCTTATAGGCAGACTTCCCTAAGTAATCAAAGTACAATCGGATCTTACGGCCTTATAAGAAATGTAAGTGCTTTTAAAACAGGTAACGATAAGGCCAACTTTAGTTTGGTGCATAACTATATGCATAGCGATGGCTACAGACAAAATAATGAATACGATAGACAGTCTGTAACCGCTTTGGGAGAATTTTACGCTGGAGAGAAAACCAATGTAAGTGTACTTGCCACGGTGATAGATTTAAAGGCATTTATCCCGAGTTCTATAGACAGTGCTACCTTTGCTGAAAATCCTAGAGCAGCGGCGGGTAACTGGCTCGCTTCTCGCGGTTTCGAAGACAGCCGAAAAGCGCTTTTCGGCACCTCACTACGCCAGCAGATTTCTCCGAAAATAACAAACAGTAGCAGTGTGTTTGTAGGTTTTAGGTATGCTTATGAACTCAGGCCCTTCAACATCTTGCGCGAAGGAAATACCAGCTTGGGAGGCAGAACGGCTTTTACTTTTAGAGATATCGATGCCCGCTTCGCGCCTGAGATCAGTGTGGGTGCTGAAATCTACAATGAGTGGTATTCTTGGCAAACTTATGTAAACGACGACCGAGTAATTGGCGCACATTTAAGCGACAATGAAGAACTGCGCAACTACTATAACCTATTTGCCAAGGCTATGCTGCGGCTTACAGATAAATTGGATGTTACCGCTGCATTGAACTTTAACGAAACCAGTTATCAATATACCGATTACTTTGCCGATGACGTAGATTTATCGGGAGAATACGGTTTTGATGGCATACTTTCTCCTAGACTGGCACTCAATTACAGATTGAATAGCGATTTGGCTCTTTTTGCTTCTGCGTCGCATGGTTTTTCGCCGCCAACTTTAGAAGAAACACTTACTCCAGAAGGGCAAATAAACCCTGAGATACAACCTGAGCGTGGTATGAACTACGAAATAGGGGGGCGAGGAACACTTCTCAATGATCGCTTATTTTTCGATTTAACTGTGTATTCTATGCGTGTTAGAGATTTATTAGTGGCGAGAAGGACCGCTGCCGATGTTTTTATTGGTGTAAACGCAGGAAAGACCATTCATAATGGCTTGGAGTTTTCTAGCAATTATCAATTGGTGGGCGAGGGGCATCCTTTCTTGGAACAGGCTACCATTTTTACCACTTTATCTTACAACCAGTATGAGTTTGAAGAATTTTTAGATGAAGGCAACGATTATTCTGGCAACGATCTTACTGGAGTGCCCAATGCCGTTTTTAATGCTGGGGCAGATTTCTTGTTCAATAATGGTTTGTACGCCAACATCAATTTATTGGCCGTTGGTGCCATGCCTATCACAGATGCGAACTCCGTTTATTCAGACCCATACGAAGTAGCCAATTTAAAATTGGGTTTCAGAACTGGTTTAGGGAAGGCATTTGATTTGGACATTTTTGCGGGTATAAACAATGTTTTTGACGAAAAATACGCTGCTATGCTAGGAGTGAACGCAGGCAGTTTTGGCAACAGGGCACCGAGGTACTATTATCCTGGCTTACCAAGAAATTACTATTCTAGCATTAAATTAACCTACAACTTTCGCTAATTATAAAGCGGAAAAATAATTTCATAGAAAACAATTCTTATTGCTGTAATCGCAAAAATGAATACCAAAGGATATACGAAATAATTGAACTTGATTTTGTTGAATAAGGAGTATCCGGGTAAGGCTGCAAGTGCAGCACCCAATAACATAGGTATTGCATAAGGTAAGTAAATGTATCCAAGAAAATCATTGCTGTTGAGTTGGGCGTTGCCTAAAGGGAAAGTATACATCCCAACTACAATGAGTAGAATAAATATCAGTGAAGTATTGTAAATATTTACGGCCTTTCTAATGTCTATATCGCAATATTTGTTTAGTACAGGAACTATAAAAATACCGCTGTCTGATCCTGTAAGTGCGGTAGTAAGCCCTGATAAAGTGCCTGCCCCAAAATTTCTAGTATTTCCCCTAATACCTCCTCGGCAGCATTTTTCAAATATTCTCCTTTCTTTATTGGTAATGAGTATGTAGCTAGAATAAAATACAAAGAGGATAAAAAAAATCTTAAAAACAGTTAGGCTTACCAAGGCATGGTAAATAAGAAAGTAACTAACGATGGCAGCTACAATGACAGCAGGTATGGTGATAGCAACTGAATTTTTAAAATAAAATCGTTTAGAAGCTATGCGTTTAGAGCCTAGCACCAATTGCACACCAAGTAATACGATTGCTGTATTAGCTATAACAATTCTAACTTTTTCAAATTGGTTAAACTCGAGGCCTTCTGCCAAGAACATAAATATGAGTAGAAGAAGGATGCCCCCGCCAACGCCTACAAACGCGCCAACGAACCCTACCATAAAGCCGATTATTATCAGTAAAATGTAATAGAGGATATCCATATATTAGACGAGATAAAAAAATTGATTAGGTCACTTTAATTAAGCGTGGTCTATGTTTCATTTCATCAAGTATGGTCAATTCTTATATGGATGAGATAAAATAATCATAAGAAAATTCTTACCTGAATTTTAATAATAGTATAGAACCTTAACTAATATAATTATCTGTTTAAATAATAAGATATCGAGTTTGGATAATTTTATTACTATGAGGTGATTTTGTATTCAGTAGAAAAAATCTGTAACTACTCAGGAAAAATAAGGGAGGGATGAAATTATAAGATACCTTCCATACCAACTTTTAAAGAGTTTCCCTCGATTTAATATCGTCCAGATTGGATTGTCCAGACTATATCACCCCTTCTGAGTTTTATTAATACACTTATGATGCATGCTATTATGTAGCACCTCTTCGAGGTTCTTTATACATGCCTGAGTAGTTAGAAAAATCTAAATGTGGAAAAAAAATAACATCGTAGAAGTGAGATTGTAGAAATTTATATACGAGAAAAGAACTGATAGCTGCCCAAGAAATCAATATCAGTTCTTTTAATAAAAGAACAAAATTTTATTATAAATTAAATAAAAAGAACAAAATTTTAAAAATTAATCAATTGAATGATTTTAAATTACAAAAGGCCATATGTGCATTAATATATTTAGTGCTCTAAAATTTCACAAAAACAGGTGGTATAATATTTCGCTACTAATAAGTAAAAAAATTAAATAAATGAAAGTTATGAAGAGCATTAAGAATTTATTTACAGTAGTCACACTATTATTTTTTTCAAATTTAGTATTAGCACAAGACGATTATGTTGTTGATTCAGATGAGCGTCCACAAGTGGATATGAGTAAGTATGACACTTACGCGTGGTCAACTACAGTAACTGATGAAACGAAAGCTGTATACTCACTCAACGATATAATCTTAAAAGATAAAATTAAAAGAACTATTGAGGACGAGATGGCAGGATTAGGTTATATAAAGAGTATGAAGCCTGATTTAATGTTAAACTTTGTAGTGTTTGAAGGTGATACTGAATTTACTGGTTTTGGTAATTTAGAGCAAGATGATTTCTTTTATGACTATTGGAAATTATATGAGCCTGATGAGCAGTTATCAAGTATGGAAAAATATACGTTTGAAAAAGGTGCATTATTAGTACATATGTTAGACTTGAAAGAAGGTGAGGTAGTATGGCAAGGATATGCCTCAGGCATTATGGATGACAATGTATTTGATTTTGATCCTAATCGTGTTGAAGAAACTGTAGAATTAATTTTTGAAGAGTTTGACTACAGAGGAGACGAATATGATAATACGGGTAGATAATACCTAATATATAATATATGAATGAAAGGATGTCTTAAAGACATCCTTTTTTTTATGCAATTTTTTGTCTAACGGCCTCATACAAAATAATAGAAGTGGCCACAGATACATTTAATGAACCTACTTTACCAAACATAGGAATGGCCACTAAGTCGTCAGCAATTCTTAAGATTTGGTCTGAAATGCCATCTTCTTCAGAGCCCATAACAATTGCTACGGGTTTGTTGTATTCTACGCCTTGCAGTGGATTCTCTGTTTTTTCTGTACAAGCAACTACATGTATGCCACTGCCTTGTAAAAACTTTACAGTTTCTTTAAGGCTACTGACCCTGCACACTGGGATATGATTGAGTGCGCCTGCTGATGTTTTTACGGCATCAGGCCCAATCTGTGCTGCTCCTTTCATGGGGATTACAATAGCATGAACACCCAAGCATTCTGCCGTACGGGCAATGGCTCCGAAGTTTCTTACATCGGTAATTCGATCCAATAGCAGTATAAAAGGGTCTTTTCCTTTTTGGTATTGTTGGCTAACGATGTGATCTAGGTTGGCATAAGTAATGGCAGACAAAAAAGCAACGACGCCTTGGTGGTTTTTTCGGGTAAGTTTGTTCAGCTTTTCTAGAGGTACCTGAGACACAGGAACACCAAGCTCAGAAGCCTTTCTTGTGATTTGTTTGATGCTATCACTTTTGATGCCCCTCTGCAATACTATTTTATCTAGCTCTCTCCCTGCTTCAAGAGCTTCTATAATTGAATGGATGCCATAGATTAAAGAAGTATTCTGAACAGGTTTT
>CAKZMZ010000142.1 GCA_937129345.1 uncultured Thalassovita sp.
AGAGTTCAGAAACCGTGGGTACTTCATCTACCCTAATGCAGAATAAATTCGAAAAGATGCAAGAAAATACCACGGGGGTAATTGCTGCGATCAGGCAAATCTCAGAAGGTATGCAAGAGCAGGTGGCCCGCACAGACGAGTCTTCCCGATTGGTAGAGGGTATTTTGAAATCTTCTGAGACGATGGGAGAGAAGTCAGAAATCATTAATAAATCTGCTGAGGTGGGTATGACCAATAGCCAAAACGGTATGGAGATCATCAAGACCTTGGTTAAGAACATGACGGAGATTTCGCACTCTGCCAAGTCTACATCCGGTACTATTGAGGTACTGACCAGTCGTTCAGAAGAAATCTCAAGGACCTTGAACGTAATTACCGACATTGCTGCCCAAACCAATTTGTTGGCATTGAATGCCGCTATTGAGGCCGCTAGAGCAGGCGATGCAGGTAGAGGTTTTGCAGTAGTTGCTGAAGAAATCAGAAAGCTGGCCGAAGACTCAAGAAAATCTGCTGTAGACATTGACCGAGTAGTAAAAGATGTACAAAAAGACGTTACCTCGGCAAGTAAGGCGATAGGGCAAATGGAGAGCAACGTGAACGATGGCAATCAGGCCACCATTAACGCCGAAGAGGTCTTTGATAATATCTTACAGTCTAGTCAAGAGACGCTCGGCCTTTCTAAGGAAGTATTGTCCGCAGCCAATGAGCAGAAAAACTCAATAGGCTCTATTGCCAAGAACATTGAGCGCATTGTGGCAGTATCTGAAGAAACAGCACAAGGTACTGAAGAAGTATCTGCAGCGGCAGAAGACTTGAACAAAGCCATGAAAGAAGTAGGAGGTGCCGCAGGATCAGTATCTGATGTATCTGAGAAACTGAAAGAAGGCATATCAAGATTTAAACTCGACGAGTAGTCCTTGATGAGTAGTCCCTGACGGGTAATCCCCGACTAGTAGAAATACAAGTTGATTTGTGGATTTGAGTATTTGTTGATTTAATGATAAATAAATACACAGATTAACGAATACACAAAATTTGAAAAGTGCCATTCTATGGATGAATTAAATATAGTCAACAAAGAAGAGCTGTTTCTTAAAAAAGACGAATCTGCAGAAGCAGAGGAGCATGTAGACCGATCGCAAATAGTGGTGTTTAAGCTCGGCGGTGAAGAGTATGCCATGATGATAGACGAGATCAAAGAGGTGGTCGTCACGCCCAATATTGCCAAGGTGCCCCTTATGCCTTCTTACATAAAAGGAGTGGCCAATGTAAGGGGTAATATACTAGCAGTACTAGATTTAGAAGAAAAGTTTGGTATGCTCAAAGAAGGAGAAACCGAAGCGCAAAGCAAAAAGAACTACATTTTAGTAGTGGAGAGCCAAACCCATAAAATGGCCATATTAGTACAAGAAGTTCCTAATACACTTACAATACTAGACTCACAAATAGATGCTTCACCCAATGTAGTGGTAAATGATGAGCGAGAAGGCGATTTTATAAAAGGATTGGTAAGATTGGAAAACCGCCTTATCATTCTGCTCGATATTTTCAGCATCATATCAAAAGATATTTTACAGGCTGAAAACAAAGAATCATAAGCATATAAACTGCTAATAAATCAAATTAAATTCTCCAAAACAATATAAAATCATGAGTAAAAAAGTAGTGATTGTAGACGACTCCTTATATATGCGTACTTTGATCAAAGATGCGCTAGAAGAAGCAGGTTTTGAAATAGTAGGGCAAGCTGCAGATGGCGAAACTGCTGTAGATATGATATTGGAGTCTAATCCTGATATTATCACCTTAGATAATATTTTACCGGATATGCTCGGGCTCGATATTATAAAAGCGTTAAAAGCTGAGGGCAATAATTCTAAAATAGTAATGGTAAGTGCAGTAGGACAGCAATCTGTTATTAACGCAGGTATAGAGTTGGGCGCTAGCGACTATATAGTAAAACCATTTACCCCTGAAAAATTAAGAGATGTAGTTGAGAAAGCCGTAGCAGCTTAATTTTTAATAAAATCAAGTCCGATAAAGACTGAACCGCAGCAGGGCACTTCCATTTTTTAGCATGAAATCGAGAGACGAAGAGTTAAAGCAAATTTTTTATGCAGAGGCGTTGGATCAGTTCGAAGAGCTGAACCGCTTGTTTATTGTCTTGGAGAAAAACCACGGCGATAAGCAAGCGGTAAACGCTATTTTTCGCATAACCCACACTTTAAAAGCCAATGCTGGCGGCATGGGCTTCGAGGGTATTGCTACGCTCTCGCACTTGCTCGAGGATATTTTTAGCGAATTAAAAAACGGAAAGCTAGCGCTGAACCAAGAGATTTTTAACGATCTATTCCGTGCGAACGACAAACTCGGCGGACTAATAGAAGCGGTCACCTCTGGCGAGGAAGTGCGCTATCGCGGTTTGGTAACCAAGCTAAAAGTAATTTTGAGCGAAGCTCATGGAGAGGAACGGGTACAAAAAGCATCAAGAGATTATGTGGCTGAAAGAGAACAGGCAGCGGGCAGCGCAGAACATAATCAAGAGCAAAACGAGATAAGTCAAAAAAACCGAGAGCAAGCCGCCGCCGAAGAAAAAAGACAGCAACTGCAACAAGAACTTGCCGCATTGCAGGCACACGAAGCTCAAAGTATGCAGGATGAAGAAGCGGCTCCTGTAGAAACCAACGAACCTAAGATTGCCTTTTCGGACCTGATCCAAGTACCTGTTCAAAAGCTTGATAACCTGCTCAATTTGGTAGGAGAATTGGCCATTGAAAAAGACCGTATTGCAGCCAACCACAAAGGGCGAGGCAGTGAATACGCCCGCTTGTACAGGGTTACTTCTGACTTGCAGTATTCGGTTATGGGCGTAAGGCTGGTGCAGGTAAATGTGCTTTTCCAAAAATTCCATCGTATTGTAAGAGATGTAGCAGCCTTAGAAAATAAAAAAGTAAACCTGGTTTTAGAAGGTACCGAAATAGAAATTGACCGCAATATCTTGCAGATCATTAGCGATTCTCTTATCCACTTAGTTAGAAATGCCATAAGCCACGGCATAGAAACCACTGAAGAAAGGAGCAGAAGTGGTAAGCCTGCCGAAGGTACGCTCACCCTTTCCGCAAGCAATGAGAAAGACTTTGTGGTGATCAACGTAATTGACGACGGCAAAGGAATAGACGCCGAGGCCATACGTAAAAAAGTAATCACAAAAGGTTTGCTATCAGAGCGCAATGCACAGCAGGCATCTGATCAAGACATTGTAAAGTTTATTTTCGAGCCTGGTTTTTCTAGTGCAGAAAAAGTAACGCAAATTTCGGGCAGGGGCGTGGGCATGGATGTAGTGAAAAAGGCGCTCGATTCTATCGGTGGTAAAATTGATCTTTCAACCACTAAAGGGAAAGGCACTACTTTTAAGCTTTTACTGCCCTCTTCTATGGCGGTAAAAAATGCACTATTGTTTGAGTTGAACGAAGCAGAATTTGCCATTCCTCTTTCTTTTACAGAAGCAGTGGTTTCGCTCAATAAAAAAGAAGTACACAAAGTATCAAGCGGTTTGGTTTCTAGCTATTTAGAGCAAAATATGTCGGTAATCTTTCTTAAAGACATTTTTTCATTAGACGATGTCGACGATTTGAGAGGCCCACAAGTACTGCACCGCAGTTTCGATAAAGTTTCGGAAAATGAGAAACTAAATATCATTATTGTAAAGTTTAACGAGCGCTTGGTAGGATTGGTCGTAGACAAGCTTTTACAGCAGAAAGAAATCATAGAAAAGACCTTGAGCCCGCCGGTAGATAATGCCTACTTTATTAGTGGGGCTACAATTTTAGGCAATGGAAATGTATGCTTGGTGTTAGACATACCCGGCATTCTTAACCATTTGTTTAATCCGGTTAAGTACGGAAGTTACGATTATGCCCCTATTCAATAAAAGGGCTTTGTAAAGGCAGGCAGGCATTTTAAAAGGGAGATTGTATTTTAGGAAAACAAAAAGATTACCACTACCTGTAAAAAAATTATGTCTTTTTCAGGTAAATAAGAAGAGAGAAGTATCATGGTAACCAAAAAGAAATTTTCAGAAAAAGAGCTCAACTTAATAAGTGATGTAACGCACATTGCACTTGGCAATGCGGGCGGGGCTATGGCAAAAATGGTGCGCGATGAGTTCTTGATCAAAGGCGTTGAGATAAAAGCTGAAAACCCTGAGAGCCATTTTAGGCTTAAAGATCAAAACGAGAAATACCATGTGCTTTTTACAGAGGTGGTCGGCGATTTATCGGCAGCTACTTATTTGCTCATTTCTCCTGAGGTAGAAAATATATTGTGCGATATACTTTTACCGGGCAGCATGTTGGGTCGTGAGGAGATGCGAGAGGCCACTTTGCTAGAAATGGACAATATTGTAATAGCTGGAATGGTAACTAAGTTTTCAGAAATATTAGGGCAAAATATACATGGCGATGTGCCTGCCTTACAGCTACAAGCCAAATCTGAAGTAGAGTCCGAAATAAGCCATAAGCTGGCCGAGATGGATGTCTGTGTATCTTTTAGAGGTCGCATCACTACTTTTTATAAAGGCATTTCCATTGAGTTTATCTGCTTTTTTGATGACTCCATCATCAATGCCATCAAAAACTTCGATTTTGATAAGCGCAAGCAATTAAAGGTAAGCCCTAAGACCAATGAGGAGGTTCAAGAAGGCAAAGGAGTGGCTAGCTTCTTTAAAAAGATTTTCAGCTAAAACCTTTTCAATTTCTTAAACTGAAATCCATTGAGCGGACTTTGGAAATTTGATATCTTTGAGGAAAAAGATATCCATGTATTTTCCAAAAAATATTTTAAAAGGCTCTTTACTGCCGTTTATCACTGTTACTTTACTGTTTTTTGCATGTAGCAAGCAAGAAACTGCACAGAACTCATCTTACATTTTTGACTTACAGGGTCACCGAGGTAGTAGGGGTTTAATGCCTGAGAACAGTTTGGCCGCTTTTGAAAAAGCCCTAGAGTTGGGCGTAACTACCCTAGAGCTTGATTTGGCTGTTTCTGCAGATAGCCAATTAGTGGTTTCACATGAGCCTTGGTTTTCCGCTGCCATTTGTACAGATTCTCTAGGAAATGCCATAAGCGAAGAAGAGGAAAAAAACCATAACATACATGCGCATACTTACCAACAAATTAATCGGTACGATTGCGGGAGCAAAGGCAATGCTCGTTTCCCCGAGCAACAAAAACTGGCGCAGCAAAAGCCACTTTTAAAAGAAGTGATTGCCTTGGCAGAAAAATACGCTGCTGCTAACAACACCGCATTGCCCAATTTTAATATAGAGATAAAGAGTAGCCCCGAAGGAGATGGGGTGTACCATCCATCCCCCAAAGTATTTTCTGATTTGTTACATAATTTTTTGCAAGAAAACCTGCCTAAGGAAAAAGTGAATGTGCAGAGTTTTGATGTACGTGTATTGCAATATTGGAATGAGCAGTACCCCGATTTTACCTTGGCTTACCTCGTTTGGGAGGAAAACACTGTGGAGGGCCATTTAGAAATCTTGGGTTTTACACCTGATATTTACAGCCCTGCTTATCAATTATTAGATAAAGAGAAGGTAGAAAAGCTTCAGCAAATGGGTATGCAGGTAATTCCTTGGACAGTAAATGAAGCCAAAGAAATGGAAAAATTGCTAGCCTGGGGTGTAGACGGCATCATTACCGATTATCCTGATAGAGCCTTGGCTTTTTTGGAAAGCGACCAAGAATAAGAAGAATAATGCGGTTAAGACAAGCTTGTCACATAGCCTGCGCTGTTCGAGACTTCCGAACCTCGAACCACCTATCTTAGGATTTGTGGTTCAAATAAAAAAGGAGGCTAATTACAAAACATGGGACAATATGTTCGGGTTTGCAATGCCCGAACAGCTAGGTGTTTGATCTATTACCTAACTACTATATATTTCTACAAAATCCCAAAGAGATGATATAATTATTAGCCGATTAAAGGCGACAAAACGTAAAAATACCGGTAGGGATGACAATATAAAATCATTTTTGTGTAGTAGTAAAATCTATTACCTGTAAAATACCGCACAAGCAACTTATTTAAAGTGTAAAAAGGTATCAGGCCCATGCTCCATAAGAGCATGGGCAGTATTTCTATTTATCTCCTTGTTGATTTTGCTCCTCTTGTACATGCTTTACCAAAGTATCGCATAGTTTTTCCATTTCGTTGGCCATAAACTCGTCATTGGTAGCGGTGCGCAGGCTATTGGCTAGGCCGCCAATGGTATCGATGTAAAAGCGCTTCATTTCATCAACAGGCATATCTTTTCCCCAAAGATCAATGCGCAGGGTCTCTTTTTTGTTGTGGTCCCAAATAGAAAGTGTAATGGCTTTAGACTCTTCTAAGCCTTTTGATGTACCATCAGAGGCTTCCCAAAAAATCTTGTCGGGGTAATTCTTATCGTCTAATTCAATTTTGAACCTTATCTCTGAGCTTTTCATGATTTTGTCTCAATTGTATGGCAATACCAAGTTTAAAAATTTATTTTAACGCAAAGCTAAGGAATGCCTACGGTCTTAAGCTATAAATATTAGAAAAAACAACAGGGTTCATGACTGATCAATGTAAAATGAATGTAGGCTAGGCAAATGATACACTTGTGAGAGAATGGATCGAAAGGAAACATTAAAAATTTTATTAATAAATATATTAAACCATGCTTATAAGAATAGTAAGAATGACTTTTAAGGAGGAAGATGTACAGGATTTTTTAACTATGTTCAATGAGACCAAAAGTAAGATCCGTAATTTTAAAGGTTGCCAGCATTTAACCTTACTAAGAGATGCGAAGCAGCCCAATATATTTATGACCTACAGCATTTGGAAAAATGAAGAAGCTTTGGAGGATTATAGAAATTCTGAACTGTTCAAAACGACATGGAAACGTACCAAGCAGTGGTTTGCCGCAAAACCTGTGGCTTATTCTGCTTATGAAGAAATGAAAGTTTAAAAATAGGTATACAAAAAAGCCTGACTCCAATAAAGCCAGGCTTTCTGTTCCTAGTGTCAAATTAATTTTTATAAACAATGCCTATTAGACATCATTTATTCAAAAATATAATTTTTAACTTTAATAAAAAACATTTCGCCTGCATAATGTTAAAATATTGTTAATTTATTGTCAGATTCTAATATTTCGCATCTCTTTTTTACAGAATCAATGAAAAGTATCCCCTTTTTTACGGTAAATCAAACATCATTTGTACAGCCAAATGGCAAATTGTGCACTTTATAAAAATCTATTTGGTAGCAAAAATAGGCACAAGCCGCTGGTAGCATTGGTCAGGTAAAACTGTTTCCCAAATAAGTTTATGACTCTTTTTTAATTTAATATTTTTTTCATCGAGGCTAAGTTTAAAACCGTCAGCCTGACTTTCTCTATTTGCCGAAAAATAAGAGAAAAATGGGTGTTTGCATAAGGTTGGGTATTAATGTTAGCTTTGCACTTTTAACAAACAGATAGAAATGAAGCAAAAAGTAGTGGTCATTACAGGAGGTTCTTCAGGAATTGGAAAAGCCCTTGCCGTGCACTTTGGGGAAAGAGGGGCTAAGATTGTAATTACAGGCAGAAACAAAGAGGCACTCGACAAAGCAGTATTAGATTTGAAAAGGAAAAATATACAGGTATTGCCCTTTGTTGCCGATGTTAGCAAAGAAGAGGACAATAAAAGCATGGCCGAAGAGGCCATCGCTCATTTTGGCAAAATCGATATTTTGATCAACAATGCAGGAATAAGCATGCGTGCACTGTTTGAGGAGGTTGATTTAGATGTAGTAAAAAAAGTGATGGATATTAATTTTTACGGTGCTTTGTATGCGACCAAATACTGTTTGCCAGAAATCATAAAGAACAAAGGTACCGTAGTGGGCATTTCTTCTATCGCCGGGTATCGAGGCCTACCGGCACGCACGGGCTATTCGGCTTCAAAATTTGCGCTTCAAGGCTTTTTGGAGGTGCTAAGGACTGAAATGCTGTATAAAGGCGTAAATGTACTCACGGCATGCCCTGGGTTTACTACATCAAACATAAGGCGTACTGCTTTGGCGGCTGATGGCAGTAGGCAAGGCGAGTCGCCCAGAAATGAGGCGGACATGATGAGTGCCGAAGAATGTGCAGAATATATCTATAATGCAGTAAAGCGCCGTAAAAAGATTTTAGTGCTTACCAATCTTGGTAAATTCACGGTTTTTATGAATAAATTTTTCCCCTTATTAATGGATAAACTCACCTATAAAGTAATGGCTAAAGAGGAAAACGCACCACTTACGGGACAATAATTCGCACATTGAAGACATAATGTCATGCTAATTATTGAATATAATGACAAAAAGGCGTGTTTTTGTGTCAAAATATCTTTTTTTTACTGGTGGCATTTAAGTTGTTCATTTCTAAATGAAATCAAAAACTTGATGTTAAACTTAAAACCATTAAAGCTATGTCACTTGTAAAATATAGAAACAGATTTGATGACCATTTTCCAGTAATTTCAGATTTGTTCGATCAATTTTTCGATGCACCTATTTCCTCATCTAACAGAGGTACTATGCCAGCGGTCAATGTCTCTGAGAATGATGATGCTTACTTGCTAGAATTGGCAGCACCCGGCAGGAAAAAAGAAGATTTTAAAATTGATGTCAACAACAACGTACTAAGGATAGCTTCAGAGACCAAAGAAGAGAAAACAGAGGAAGATAAGGATGCTAAATTCACAAGAAGAGAATTTACATATCAGTCATTTAGCAGGTCATTTACCTTGCCAGAAAATGTAAATGCAGACCACATAAAAGCGACTTACAGCGATGGCGTATTGAAATTAGAAATAGAAAAAATACCTGAGGTAAAACCAAAACAAATTGAGATTAAATAATCTGACACTGCGATTTAAATAGCAGAATCTGGAGAGGTAATTCCGATGGGGTTACCTCTTTTATTTGGCTATCTACCAAAATGTAGTAAATTTCGTTGATTGTATTGCTATCATTGCCAAAGTGTCACTATTTGCATTAAAAGCTGATAATGAGACGCATAAAGCCGCTTTTTGCGAGTTCTGGCAGGATTAGTGAATTAGACTTAAAGAGGAATATCATAGTTTTACTACGCAGTATTTGCAAATTATTAATTGATAGCTATGATTGATCAAAGCATTGGATTCTTGGCATAAGGCTACGGAAATTTTTAATATCAAAATCATGAGAAATCAAGTAGATTATTACAAAACATTGGGTGTGGACAGAGGGGCTTCTCAAGATGAGATAAAAAAAGCTTATAGAAAGCTCGCTCGAAAGTACCATCCCGATAAAAATGCCGGAAACGCCCAAGCTGAAGAAAAGTTTAAAGAGATACAAGCCGCTTATGAGGTGCTTAAAGATCCAAAGAAGCGTGAAAAATACAATCAATTTGGTGCCAATTGGGAAAACGCGGGCGACTTTTTTGGAGGAGGACCAGGTGGTAACCCTTTTGGCGGTGGTGGTTTCCAAGGTCAAGGCCAAGGTGTGGATATGGAAGACCTCTTTGGCATGTTTGAAGGTTTCTTCGGAAGGGGCAGAGGTAACCCTTTTGACGGTGGGCAAAATCCTTTTGGTCAGCAACCACATGGCCAAAGAAGGGCCGCTCAAAGACCAGAAAAAGGTAAGAATCTAAAAGGTAGTATTCAGCTTACTCTAAACGAAGCGTACGAGGGTGTTACCAAAACCTTAAAGTTCCAAGGCAAAACCTTGAGGCTAAATCTAAAGCCTGGTGTTAGAGATGGGCAACAATTAAAAATAAAGGGAAAAGGTGGAGCTGGAAAAAATGGTGGTACAGCTGGCGACTTATATGTAGAGGTTAAAGTGAAAGATCATTATCTATTTACTAGAAAAGGCGATGATTTATATTCTACGGTGCACACAGATATATTTTCTGGTTTGCTTGGCACCAAGCTCAAAATAACCACCATGGCAGGAGAGATAGGCTTTGCTGTGCCTAAGGGTTCAGTAAGTGGTAAAAAATTTAGGATTAAGGGCAAAGGCATGCCTGTTTATAATGAGCCTGGTAAATTTGGCAATCTTTACATTACGCTTGAGTTGGAGACTCCAGAAAATTTAAGTCCCGCGCAAGAAGACATGCTTAAAAAATTACAGGGGCAAGTATAAACTACTTTTGCCCCAATGGTTTTTACAGAGCCGTTTTTACCTTGTCCCAAACCGCAATCAACGCTTCGGTCTGTTGTTTCTCTAGGGCAGTTAAAGGCAATCGGCATTCGCCTACATTCCATCCTTCGTACTGCATCACTGCTTTAATGCCCATAGGGTTGGCGCCAAAAGCCAGCAATGCTTTACAAAAATGATATATTTTATTGTTGGTGCTTATGGCAGTAGGTAAATCAGAATGGTTAATGCTATCGGCCAGCTTTTTCATGGTTGCCGGGATGATGTTGGCAGCTACTGAAATAACACCTGTGCCGCCCACTGAGCAAATTGGTAAGGTAAGCGCGTCATCCCCAGATAAAATGCTAAAAGGTCGGTCTAATTGCTCTCGTAAAATGGCGAGTTCGGTAATTTCTTCAAGGTTGCCGTTAGATGCCTTTACGCCAACAACAGTTGGGCAGGCCGCGGCAATGTCCAAAGTGGTTTCAGGGCTTACGTTGATTCCTGTTCTGCCGGGTATGTTGTAAAGTATGATGGGAGCACCAATTTTATCGAGCTCTTTAAAATGTGCTTTGAGCCCTCTTGGGGTAGGTTTATTGTAATAGGGTGCTACAACGAGACAGGTATCTGCACCAGCTTTTAAGGCTTCTTCGGTAAAGTGTATGGCTTCTTTAGTAGAGTTAGAACCTGTACCAGCTATTACTTTTAAATCTGTGCCCTTGGCACATTCTATCACAAACTTTACAATCTGATTGTGCTCCTCATGAGACAAAGTTGGCGACTCTCCTGTAGTGCCACAAGGTACAATTGCGTAAGTGCCGCTATCAGCATGAAATTGTACCAGTTTTTCTATGGTTTCAAAATCTACTTCTCGCTCACTCGTCTGTTTAAAGGGCGATACCAACGCCACTATACTGCCTTTGATTAGTTCCATCATCTTTAAAGTTTATCTCCTTTTTACGGTTGGCAAAGATAAGATTAAACTTTTTCAAGATGTATTTTTGGCTGTAAAAAACGCATTTTATTCTAAAGTAAAAGTAGTTCCTTCTCCAGGTTTTCTTTACTATGATGCTCAAGCTTTTGATAAAAATACTCACTTTTATAGATGCGTGGTATTTCCAGAAAATGTTCTAAAACCTTCTTTCTGCCTTTGCGGTAAGTATCATCATCGTAGGCTTGGTACTCCTGCCTTATTTTTTTTGTATAAGTCAAATACTCAGGCCACTCGCTACCCAAAATGCCCAAGTCTGCATCGGTTAAATAATTGATGTCCTTATTAGTGTGCGCAGCGTGTTTTTTAGTGGCCAATATGGCTTCCACGCATACATTTACAATAGCATGGGGTACTTTTGTTTTGCTTAGCCGCTCTTTGGCCAAGCGTGCACTCTGTTCTTCATTGTCTTGTAGTTGGGGTTCGTATACCACATCATGGTAAAACAGAGCTAAATATACCGCATTAGGCTTTGCCAAATCTTGCTTTACCTCTTGTAATAAGTCCATTAAGTGGATAAGGTGGGATAAGTTGTGGTAATGTCTATGTGCTTCACCATGCCTTTGAGCAATTTCTTGCCATAGATTTTTTATGGTAGAGTGGCTTAGGCCGTACCGGCTCAAAATGGCTGTAAAAGAATTTTTTAACATATTAACCTACTTTACTAAAAATGGGTAAAATGCTGTTTTGATTAGAAATATTTACATTTCGTGTTTTTACTTGAAGGTAGGGTATGTTTAAGCATAGAAAAAATATCAATCCAACTGAGGTTTATGTCAACGCCTACACCTGCGAAAATATTTGTTTAATATGCTATATTGAGATGGTAAATTTTTAATAGGTGCTGTATTTTGAATGTTTAAAAAAGGATGGGTCAAGCCGTAATGCCGCAACACAACAAAATTGAGATAGTAAAAAAATGGTCTTACTTGTCCTATTCCCCTTTGTTGCCTTCTTTCTTTTTTGAATCAATACATTTCTGAATGGTTACAGGATCGCTGGTTCCCATGTATTTGGCTCTTCTTCTACGGTAATAACTCCTTTGGAAAAGAGCGATATTTCCAGATTGATATGATGGCTTCCCCATTAAATTAATACTTCAGTACTTCTACAAAACCATTATTCCTCAAAAATATTCTTAAAAAGAATTTCTTGAAAGCTCTTTGTTAATGTCTCGGGATATTTAGTCGTTAAATTTAGTCATTGTATGGCTAATTCCAATGGAAGCAAAGGAAAGAATCATTTCTGCGGCCTTTTCAATATGTTGGTCTAGGCTTATTTTTTCATCTTCGTTAAATTCAGACAGTACATAATCTACCTGCCTACCCTTAGGAAAATCATCGCCTATGCCAAAGCGCAATCGAGGGTAATTGTTTCCCCCTATGCAGGCCTCTATATTTTTTAGGCCATTGTGTCCTGCATTGGAGCCTTTTGACCTCATACGCAAAGATCCAAAAGGCAGGGCAAGATCATCTACAATAACCAATAGGTGCTCTCTAGGTATCTTTAGTGTGCTTAGCCAATGCTGTACGGCCTTACCGCTTAAATTCATGTAAGTAGTGGGTTTGATCAAATAAATGCTTCGCCCTTTGTGCTTGATCATGGTTGTAAAGGCGTGTCGGTCAGAGTCGAAAGACTCTTCAAAAATTTTGGCGAGGTGATCTAGGACCATAAAACCGATATTATGCCTTGTATTTTCGTATTCTTTACCGATATTGCCTAGGCCTACTATTAAATATTTCATTTTTATATGGGGTTGCCGTGTTTAACTTTTTGGGCACTTTGTACGCTATGTTTAAAACAACTTATACAATAAGTGCAATAAATTATTAGTAAATGACAAAATTATGCGCAAAAGGATAAAACTGAAAGATGCCTTTAAAAAGATAAGTAAGTTAAAGTATTGAAAATTTCATAAATTAAAGTAATTTTAGTTATATTAAGATTTTGGAAAAGTGTACTGTATGCTTTTCATACGGTCAATGTTAAATACAAGTCGCATATCTACTTTCTATATGTTTATTCTGTTCAATGCAATGTTTCTGGCAATAGTTTATGTAGCGTTGATTGCTTTTATGCTATCTAAACCGGGTATTTCAGGGCATGATAATACAGACGACAATGGAAACGATCGCGGCGGAGATGGCGGTTGGGATGGTAGCGATGATTTACCCCCACTTGATTTGCCCCCTGGTGTTTTTATCTTACCCCCTGATGCAGATGACCCTTCTCACAGAAAGCTGGATGAAGAATTCGCAGTTTGAGTTTTATCTAAAGATTTACACAAAGTCTTATCTGAACTTTCATTCGAAAATCATCCAATATTTCTTTTTAATTACTAGAAATCCCCCCCCCCATTAATCTCGAGAGGGATAATATATACAAGACATATAGGAAAATTAGAATAACTCCGAAGGAGTGGCATACCCAATAGAACGAGTCAGTTACTGAGCACAGATGGCAATTCTCAAGAATTACCGGATATTAAAATTTTCTATATCTTGCTTTCTTTTATCGCTTTAATACTCCCCCTTTCTCTGACAAAACTAAAGGTAGCTAACACCAATCACCTCTGTATCAAATAATTTTTAAATCCCTGATAGTGATTCCGTTTGTGAGATGTATGGCATGGATGCCTACTTTTTTAGCGCCTTCTATGTGTTGTGGGCTATCATCTACAAAAAGCGTTTCTTTTGCACTTAAGTTGTTTCCTTCAAGTACTGTTCTAAATATGCTTTCATTGGGTTTCCTATCTCCCATAATGTGTGAAAAATAAGCCTTTTCCGACATATCTTCCCAAGTAAAGCCGGGAAGCGTTTCGGCCAAAATTTTTTCGGCCTTGCGCTTGTGTATGTCGTTGGTATTGCTGAGAATGAAAGTCCTTTTCTGTAGATGAACGCTTTTTACATACTCGATATTTTCGAGTGGGAAGTCGAGCAGCATGGCATTCCAAGCTTGATCAATGGTCTGATCATCTACCTCGATTTCTAGTGCTTCTCTTATTTTGTCTCTAAAAGTGCCCGAACTGATTTTTCCAGTTTCGTAGGCACTTACGAACTCAAACTGCTTCGATTTGCTAAAAATCCTGCTAAAGTCTTTGCCCGAAAGATTTTCAAATGTTTTGAAAGTTTTGTTAAAATCTAGGTTCATGACCACGCCTCCCAAATCGAAAATAACATTTTTAATATGTTGCATCAGTGAGAAGGGCAATGGTTTAGAATTCCTTTTCTAAGGCCTCAATCTTAGATTGTGCGTCTTTTCTGCCTGCTTCAAGGGCCATTTTGTACAGATTCAAAGCTTTTTCGTAGGCTTCTTTTTTCTTTTTTGGAGCGAAGTTGGTTCGCTTGGCAATTTCTTCGGTGGCTTCTGCTTTTTCAAAAAAAGTATCTGCTAAGAGTTTGTCTTTTTCTGATTTTAACCGATCAATATTCGATTCTGCCTGCTCTAGGGCCGTCATTTTTAGTTTAAGCTGTTGCTCTATATCAATTATTTCCCTTTTTTGTAAATCTACTAATCTGATCAGTTCTTCATTTTCAGCTTCGTATTCGTTGACCTGCTGCCTTAAACGACGGATTATTTTGTCTTTGTTCTCTAGCTCTTTGCGCATTTTGCTTATTAGTATTTGTAGGGCGGAGTTTTCTGTTTCTTGATCGGCCATGCGCTCTTCTAGCTTGATCATTTTTTGGCGGGTGTATTCTACAAACGCGCTTAGTCCCCTCAACCGATCAACGTGGTCTTGGTAAGTAGTGCCCGCCTCTAGATTAAATGCAATGTATGACTCCGATTTGGTGATTGAATCGATTAAAAAATCTACCTTTTGAAACTGTGCAGAAAGCTGTTCAGAGGTGTTTTTAGAGCTGTCTAGTTGAGTCTCTAATTGAGAAATTCTTGATTTTAGCTTGTCGTTCTCACAGCCGAACAGTAAAAACAAAGCAAAAATTACTGTAGATAATGCGCTAGTTTTATTCATACAAAAAGATTGAGAAATGGATAATTTAATTATTTGGTTAATACTTTAAAGCAATTTTAAGCATAAGCCACAAAGATAGACCAATGCAAATTTAAAGATAATATACCTAGAAATATTTATCTACATTTACGGAGGCCTTTTGCAAATAATTTTACCGCACTCTGTTTATCAGTTTTTCGGCAAAAGTTTTTAAAGGCGCTTTTTTATGTCCTTCTCTTTTCAGGTCGTTAAAAAGTGAAAAGGCTTCATCAAAGTAATTTTGTGCAAGATTTTGCGCTTTCTGCTCAATGTCCAACTCATCGTAGATGTTCCTTACTGCTGCTACCTTTTCTTTTGGGTCAAACTCTGTTTTACTTAACCAATGCTCTAAAGTTTGTTTTTGGGTAGTATTGGCATCTTCAAGGGCTTTTAAGAGTAAATAGGTCTTTTTATTGGCGATGATATCACCACCTACCTGTTTGCCAAATTTTTCTTGCTCGCCAAATACATCTAGTAAGTCATCTTTTATTTGGAAACCCAAGCCGATTCTTTCGCCAAAATTTTTGAGCAATTCTGCTTCTTCATTTGGTGCGCCACCAAGTATTGCACCCATTTCTAAACTAAAACCCAGTAAAACTGCCGTTTTAAGTCGGATCATCTCAAGGTAAGCGGGTATGCTCGTATCTTTTTCCGTTTCAAAGTTCATATCGAACTGTTGGCCTTCGCACACTTCACAAGCACATTTATTAAATGCTGCAATTACTTTTGCTAAGATATTTTGATCTATGCCTAAAAGGAGTTCATAAGCTTTTACCAACATTACATCACCAGAAAGAATGGCCACGTTAGGGCTCCATTTTTCATGAACCGTTTCTTTGCCTCTTCGCAAAGGTGCCTGATCCATTATATCATCGTGCATGAGAGTAAAATTGTGAAAAACCTCCACGGCCAAGGCAGGTTTGAGAACATTGCCATAATTATCATTAAATATCTGATAGCCCAATACTGCCAAAGTAGGCCTAAGTCGCTTGCCACCTATGTTTAAAATGTATCTGATAGGCTCGTAAAGTTCTTTGGGTTCGCCTTCTAGGGGCAGGGATTGTAATTCCTTCTCTATTTCTTGGCGGACATTCTCTAAATCTAAAGGCATATGCAAATGCGTGTAGGTGTAAAATTGCAATAAATTGCAGGCAAATAGGCAAAAAATTTTGGTAAAATTACAATGAAATCCCCTTCATTGGCAATGAAATAACGAAATTAATAGAAACCCAGCGGGATTATTTTCTTTCCGATACACTCTCGTCTGCCTCTATCTGAGCAAAAAGCTAATTCTAGAAATCTTAAAATTCTGCAGATATTGGCTACTTTGATTTTCGGTTGATGTGTAAGCTTAAAATGCAGAGAGATGGCATATCTGATGCGCTAAATCGAAGTAGACCTTAAATTTCCTTCATTTTAAGCTGCAATCTTTACGCAAAAGATTTTTAAGTTTCACCTTGTTCTTTTCTATGCATCCTCTTAAAAACAAATAAAAGCTTTTACAGAGAATATTGTGATTTAGAACATGCGCTTTTATTAAGGCTTGTCTTTAATTCTTTATACTTTTGCAAAATAATTTAAGCTTGATACACTACATGAATTTTGCAGAGGAACTTAATAAGTATCCCGTTTTTGAATTGTTGAAAACATCGGCGCAGGAAGTAGGGGCACCTGCTTATGTGATAGGCGGTTATGTAAGAAATCTTCTTCTAAAAAAAACGGCAAAAGACATAGACGTGGTTTGTGTGGGTAATGGCATAGAACTGGCCAAAAAATTCGCTTCAAAATTACCAGATAAGTCTCAGGTAAACGTATTTAAGAACTTTGGTACGGCCATGGTAAAGACCGAAGATTTTGAGGTTGAGTTTGTAGGTGCCAGAAAAGAGTCTTACAACAGAAACTCCAGAAAGCCAGTAGTTGAAGATGGTACTTTAGAAGATGATCAAAACAGGAGAGATTTTACCATAAATGCACTTGCTTTAAGCTTACAGCAAGAAAATTATGGGGCACTCATCGACCCTTTTAATGGTGTAAAAGACCTTAAAAATAAGCTCATTAGAACGCCTTTAGAACCTGGGGTCACTTATTCAGACGATCCTTTAAGAATGATGCGTGCCATTCGTTTTGCAACACAGCTCGATTTTGATATTGAGCACGATTCTTTTGTGGCCATAGAAGCCAATAAAGAGCGTATAAAAATTGTATCTGTAGAACGTATCATTGACGAACTCAACAAAATTGTCTTAGCCGAGAAGCCTTCTTACGGTTTTAAGTTGATGTTCCACTGTGGATTACTTCAATTGATTTTCCCAGAATTTACAGAGTTACACGGAGTGGATACCATAAAAGGTAAGTCGCATAAAGACAATTTTTACCATACTTTGCAGGTACTGGATAACATCTGTGAAAATACAGATGACCTTTGGTTGAGGTGGGCGGCCATTATGCACGACATTGCCAAGCCGGCTACCAAACGATTTGATAAAAAACAAGGATGGACCTTTCACGGGCATGAAGATAAGGGCGCACGTATGGTAAAACCCATCTTTCGTAAACTAAAATTGCCTTTAGACGAACGCATGCGAAAGGTAGAGAAATTGGTACGCTTGCATTTAAGGCCAATTGCATTGGTGAGCGACAAAACCTCTGATTCTGCCATTAGAAGACTCATTTACGAGGCAGGCGATGACCTAGAAGATTTAATGACCTTATGTAGGGCAGATATTACCTCCAAAAACGATATGAAGGTGAAGAAGTATCTCGCTAATTTTGATAGACTGGAAAAGAAAATTGCCGATGTAGAAGCGAGGGATCAAGTACGTAATTTCCAACCTGTAATTACGGGTGAGATCATTATGGAGACTTTTGACTTGAAGCCTTCTAGAGAGGTAGGCCAAATTAAGATAAGAATCAGAGAGGCCATACTTGAGGGCGAACTGCGAAATAATTATGAGGAGGCTTTTGCCTACATGCTCGAACTCGGTAAAAAAATGGGGCTTACTCCAAAAAAAGGATAAAACAAGTACAGTGGTTTAAGCGCAATTCTGCTTTTGGTTTTGAGCCACAAATAACCTGATTTTTTTTTACCAGCTAATATTTACTAAATTTCAATGGCGTAAAAGCATGTATGATATTAAAAAGGCTATTTAGCGCATAGACGGCATATTAAAAGCAAAAAAATATGAAAGCAATAATTGTAGATGACGAAAGGTTGGCCCGTAAAGAACTCAGCTCTTTACTTGAAGATTACAATGACATTGAAATTATAGGAGAGGCGAGCAACGCAGATGAGGCGGCCGATAAAATAGAAGAACTCAAGCCCGATGTGCTTTTCTTAGATATTCAAATGCCTGAAAAAACTGGTTTCGATTTGCTAGAAATGCTTACCGTTGTACCCAAAGTAATTTTTACTACCGCCTATGATGATTTTGCACTCAAGGCATTTGAAATTAATGCATTTGATTACTTGCTCAAACCGATAAACCCTAAAAGGTTAGAAGAGACACTAAAAAAATTAAAGACCTATTTCGAAAAAGAAAAGAAGGTCAAAAAAGACGACGCACCACAAGAAGAGGACACGCCAGAAAAACTTTTGGGCACTGATCAAGTTTTTGTGAAAGATGGTGAAAAATGTTGGTTTGTAAAATTAGCCGATATCAGATTGTTCGAATCTGATGGCAACTACGTAAAGGTATATTTCGATACATTTAGGCCACTTATACATCGCTCTTTAAATGCGTTAGACGAACGCCTCGATGATAAAATGTTCTTTAGAGCAAGTAGAAAGTTCATCATCAATTTAAAGTGGATAGAAAAAATAGAGCCTTGGTTTAACGGTGGCCTTATGGTGAGTTTAAAAGGAGGGCAGAAAATAGAGATTTCTAGGAGGCAGGCTGCAAAATTTAAGGATAAGTTGAGCCTCTAATCAGTCTTGCACTGAGGATAATAATTTATCTTTGCTATTTGTAAAAGAAAAACCAGCATCGGCTTGTTTCAATTTCTGTATCTTGCTAGAAATCATTTGCCTTTCTTTGTCTTTAAAAGGATGCTTTTTTAAGATATTTTCAAGCTCTAAAAGTACTTTTTCTCTGCTTGTCTCAAAATTTTTAGAGAAAAGTAAATCTGTAATCACCATTCTCTTGATCTTTAAAATTTCCTTTTCAAAATAAGTGTCAGCGGCTATTTCCTCTTCTATCTGGGCCAGAATTTTTTGATGTATACCAGTGCCCAATTTGCTATAGATTTTTTTATCGTTGCCTTTTTTTAACCAAATAGGAAAGTAATAGTCTTTGTAACTTTCTTCGTAAAGGCTAAAAAATTTATCATCGGCAGCACCTTTGCTTTTAGCAGCGATTTTCTTTAATAGATTGTAGTCAATAGCTACCCTTAACTTTTGGTTGGCCTGTACAATTTTAAGCGACGCAGAGGCATAAGCAAACCAACTAAAATTCTGTTTATCTGCAAGGCTGTCGATAGCAATTTGTTCCTTTTTCTCTAAAGTACTTGAGAGTGTTTTCTGCAGGGTGATGGTATTAGCGTAAAAGTCGTAGAAATTACTATCGGTCTCTATTTTATAAAAGTCTTGATAATGGTTTTCTACTAGCTTGGCATTGAGCGGCCCAAAAAGTTGGGTCAGTTGTTCTCCATAAGGGTAATTCTCTGCACCAAATTGCTTCTCATTAATTTCTGCTAGTTGCACAAGGGCTGTGTGTTTAAGATGTCTTTGATGGTCTAAAAAATTGTTGTATTGAAAATAGGATACCGCCAAGCAGAGTAGTGTAATGTACGTATAGCCTTTAATTCTAACCATCTGATATTCTGTAAATTCGATTTTTTAACGCAAAGCACCATTCCATCTTGCCAATAGTTTTTTTTATACAGGATGAATTAACATTTCTTATGTAAGTAATCGGCTAAATGCTGTCAGCTGTAAATGATGGTACTGTCTTAACTTCATATTTCATTCGATAAACGCTTGGAATTTATCGATAAATAAAGTTTAGCAATATCTACGCCTTAAAAGACTAATATTTTTACATGCATTTTTTTTAGGGATTTTTAAGTCTGTACTTTACAAAAAAAATACTCTCAACTCCCTTTCTTAAAAAACAGACAATTCCGCAGGTGATCCCCTAAAGTTTGATAGATTTGCAAAAAGGATTTTCTTACCTAATATTCAGTCAATTTCCATGAAAAAAATAAAGTCCGCACTCATTTCAGTATATCATAAGGACAATCTAGCGCCAATTATTCAGCTATTAAAGGATCATCATGTAGCCTTATACTCAACAGGAGGGACTCAAAAATTTATTGAGGAACAAGACGCCACTGTAAAAGCTGTAGAAGATTTAACGGGCTATCCTTCTATTTTGGGGGGCAGGGTAAAAACACTACATCCCAAAGTATTTGGAGGTATTTTAGGCCGCTTAGATAATGACTCGGATGTAAAAGAAATGGCCAACTATGAAATTCCCCCTTTCGATTTGGTCATTGTAGACTTATATCCATTTGAAGCTACTTTGGCATCAGGGGCATCGCATCAAGAAATAATAGAAAAGATTGATATTGGAGGAATTTCTCTAATTAGGGCAGCCGCTAAAAATTTTAAAGATGTGTTCATAGTTTCTTCTATGGAACAGTACCAAGAGGTTTTGGAAATTTTGCAAGAAAATGAGGCTGCGTCTTCATTAGAACAAAGGAAAAAATTTGCCGCTCAAGCTTTTCAAGTATCTTCTCATTACGATACGGCTATATTTGGTTACTTTAATAGTGATTTGCCGCAAGAAGAGCAGCAAGAAGTTTACAAAGCGAGTATTACTCAGTCCAATGTATTACGCTACGGAGAAAATCCGCATCAAAAAGGTGTGTTTTTTGGTAATTTACAAGACCTTTTCGAGCAGTTAAATGGCAAAGCGCTTTCTTACAACAATTTGGTGGATATTGATGCTGCCGTAGCTTTAATCGATGAGTTTCCTGAAAATGAGGGCATTGCTTTTTCAATATTAAAACATACCAATGCCTGTGGTACAGCTGTGGCCGGCACTTGTAAAGAGGCCTACCTCAATGCACTAAAAGCCGATCCTGTTTCTGCTTTTGGTGGGGTGCTCATAACAAACACTACAGTAGATGCCGATGCCGCAGAAGAATTGCACAAATTATTTTTTGAGGTATTGATTGCTCCAAATTTTACAGAGGAAGCACTTGAGGTTCTGAAGAAAAAGAAAAATAGGATTTTACTTCAGCGCAAAGAAACCGCATTGCCCAACAAACTATATAAAACCCTTTTAAATGGGGTTATTGCGATGGACAAGGATTTAAAAACTGAAACGGCAGAAGACTTAAAAGTAGTTACCGAAGCAGCACCTACTCAAGCTCAAATTGCCTCACTTTTGTTCGCTAATAAATTGGTGAAGCATACCAAATCTAACACCATTGTATTGGCTGCAGACGGGCAGTTATTTGCAAGTGGCGTAGGACAAACCTCAAGAGTAGATGCTTTGGAACAGGCCATACAAAAAGCCAAGCATTTCGGCTTCGATTTAAGCAAGGCAGTCATGGCTTCAGATGCTTTCTTCCCTTTTCCAGACTGTGTGGAAATTGCAGATAAAGAAGGCATAAAAGCGGTGATACAACCGGGGGGATCTATAAAGGACCAAGCCTCTATAGATTATTGCAATGAGCATGGCATGGCCATGGTATTTACAGGCATAAGGCACTTTAAACACTGATGAGAACTTTCTTTAATTTTTAGAGCACGAGTAAAAAATCTCGTGCTTTAGAACTTATGCTGTAGGGATTTTGAAGAGAAGACAGGGGTTTGATGAAGTTGTTACTGAGCCACTTTCGATTTGCTAACAGCCAAGGTGCTTGGCTCAATGGCTTCGGTAATGAGTTTTTTGTTAGGCAAATACAACTCATAACGTATGGCCGGAATAAATAACTGTAGGCCTGAGTGTGGTAGTGTTTCGTAAATGAGAAAACCGCTGTTACTACCCTCGTAATTTCCTGCAGAGGCTTGCC
This sequence comes from uncultured Thalassovita sp., assembly GCA_937129345.1. Lineage (GTDB taxonomy): Bacteria > Bacteroidota > Bacteroidia > Cytophagales > Flammeovirgaceae > Chondrinema. Next base: position 22,180 of record CAKZMZ010000142.1, read on the forward strand.
CTAAGATGTTTGCTCTTTGGTTATTGTGGCACTTTGCTGCAAAATGAGCAGCAGCAGACATGGTACCCCCATTGATCAGCACCTCTACTTCCCCTAAAAAATAGTTTTTTGTAGGTATAATCCATTTTAAGCCCTTGTGTCCTGTATAACTTACCATGCCTAAGCTATCTGCTTTTTCTATTCTGAAAAAGATATTATGCGGAAAGCCCAACTGTTTTTTGCTCTTTTTATGCATGCGCAAATTATCGTAAAATTTAAAAGGCTTTTTTGCGATATACCTGTAAAGTTCAATAGCGAGCAAATCATTGCCACCAATATTGTCTCTTAAATCTATTGTGAGCTTTTTAACTTGTTGTTCTTGCACTTCTTCAAAGAAGTTATTGAGGAATTTTTTAAGATGAATACCATTTTCTTTTAGCAATGCTTTATCAAAACTCCTGATTTTAAGGCTGGCCTCCGCTGCATTTCCTTTAATTGCCGCCTCTACCAAAGGGGTTTTTTCTTTAAGGCTTGATCTTTCTATTTTAGGAAGAAGCTGTGTCGACTTTGTTTGTCCATTAAACTGATAGGTAATATCAATAGTAATATTTTCTGCTAAAACCTCAGCGTAGAGCGAGAAGAATTGATTGTTTAAATTGTAGTACCTGCCGTTTTGGTGTAGGCCATCGCTAGAGATAAACCCAAGCAAAACTTCCACTATTTTATCGCTTGCTAAGTCATCTATTTTTGTAATTATTGCCCCCTTGGGCACTTGCGAGGTATAGGTATCAATCACTTCAATTTCATTGCTATTATTCACTTCTACCTCAATAGGGAAAATGACCTTTTGTTGATTAAGTATATATTTTTCAGAATGATATAAATCTGTATGCCCACATTTAACTTGTGTAACCAAAGGTTTTACTAAGCGAAAAAACTCGTTTTCTGTTATTGCTTGGTCGAGTTGTTGGGCTACTTCACCAAAGCTGTTCTCAAATTTACTTCTGCTTTGGTAGGCAAAAAGGTCGGGGTGGTAATTGAGTAGGGATTTTTTTATATGCAGAAGGTCTTCCCTTAGTTGGTTTGGGCTAAGTAAAGATTGAGCTGCTAGATTGCCCTGAACAAATAAGAGCATGCCAATAAGTGCTAGTTGGTAGAATTTCAGCATATAATTTATCTCTTGTTAGTATGTAAGTTCTAATATAGAAAATAAAACTTTTACATACTGTGAACAAAAGATAAGCTAAAATAATTTTTTGAATTGTTTACAAATAGACGCCTATCAAAACTTGGAAGCACATTTAAAGGGAGGGGATTTAAAACCGCTTGCTTCTATTTAGTATGTAAGAAATATCTGAAAATTGAATCATTATTTGGCATGTCTGGGAGAGGAAAATATTAACCTAATTTGAAAGAACAGCCCATGGCTTAAAGTCAGCGACTAGCCGTATTTACAACTCCATGGGCTGTTTTTATGGTTAGTATCCGCCCCTTAATTTGTAGGTATCGGCTACTTTTGAGATGGCCACCATGTAGGCAGCTATCCTAAGTGATACATTGTATTTTTGAGATACCTTAAATACTCTTTCAAAGGCTTCTTTCATAATCCTATCGCTTCGTCGGTTAACGCGCTCCCTAGTCCATTTGTAACCCAATCTGTTTTGTACCCATTCAAAGTAAGAAACAGTTACACCACCGGCGTTGGCTAAAATATCAGGAACAACGGTAACGCCATTTTCATAAATAAGTGGGTCGGCTTTGGCACTCATAGGACCGTTGGCACCTTCTACTATCAATTTTGCCTTGATGTTGTTGGCATTTACCATTGTAACCACATCTTCTTTAGCGGCAGGTACCAATAAATCTACATCTAGCTCGAGCAGTTCTTCATTGGTGATGAGCTCCCCAGCTTTAAAACCTTCAAGCGTATTGTTGTTTTTATCTTTAAAAGCGATGGCTTCTCTGATATTTATTCCGTTTTCATTGATATAGGCGCCCGTATGATCGCTAATGGCCTTTATCTTAACCCCTCTTTCTTCCAATAAGCTAGCCGCATTGCTACCTACGTTGCCAAATCCTTGTACTGCACAAGTAGCATGCGATGGATTGATTTTTAGCTTTTCCATGGCTACCAAAGCAGAGACCATTACACCGCGGCCTGTAGCTTCTACTCTACCCAAAGAGCCACCCAATACCAAAGGTTTGCCGGTTACTACGGCACTTACCGTTTTACCGTTAGCCTTAGAGAATTCGTCCATTAGCCAAGCCATTTCGCGTGGGCCAGTGCCCATATCAGGCGCGGGAATATCGGTGTCAGGTCCAAATATCTCGTACATAGAAACCGTGTAAGCGCGGGTCAATCTTTCAAGCTCTCCGGTAGACATGGTCCAAGGCTTGCATTTTATTCCACCTTTGGCACCGCCATAAGGAATATCTACCACGGCACATTTCCAGGTCATCCAAGCGGCCAATGCTTTTACCTCATCTAAGTGTACATCAGGTGCATAGCGCACGCCACCTTTAGAAGGACCCAGCGTGTTAGAGTGGATTACCCTGTAACCTTCAAAAACCTTTTTGCTGCCATCGTCCATGGTAATGGGCAATGTTACAATGACCTGTTTGGTCGGGCTTTTTAAGACTTCATAAGTTTCTTTATCTAATCCTAGTTTTTGTGCGGCAATGTCAAAACGCGACATCATTGATTCAAAAGGATTCTCTTTATCCTTTATGGGGGCGGGTTCTATATAAGCCATATCTTGTTGTTTGGATAAGGTTGTGTTTGAGTATGTGTTTATGTTTCTTAACGGGGCAAAGTTATCAATTTGCACATTCTTAGTATGAAAGCTCCATAGCTTTTTTTTGTTTTTTATTTATTGATGAAATATGGATAATGCCTAGTGCATAAATATTAAAGCACAATGGTTGAATCATAAATTGAATACACGGATTTAAGGTTTCTTTGAGATCTGAAAATCACCAAATATACATTTACAATTCAATGATTTTGGAATAATTAGCTGCCTCCCCACCGCATTAAACTATAGGCTATATTCTTGATTTAATGTATCAAGTATTTAGCTTTTTCTTGAAATCAGCAGCCCCAAAAAGGTAATGGCGCCATTTACCATTAAAATTTCGAACCCAAACTGATAGCCTCCCAATAACTCTACCGAATACAAATTGAGTAGATAGGATAGAATAGGAGAGACTATACATATATAAGGTATCCAGCCATCATTGGCCTTTATTTTGGTGAATAGGCCAAAAGCAAAAAGCCCGAGCAATGGACCATAAGTGTAACCCGCCGCCTTAAAAACAGAGTTGATTACGCTGTCGTCATTAATGTATTTAAAGCTAATGATCGCCAAGACCATAATGATAGAAAACATAATGTGTATGCGTATACGAAGACTTTTTTGCTGTTCTCTCGGTCTGTTTTCTATATCTAAAAAATCTACACAAAAGGCAGTGGTTAACGAGGTGAGGGAAGAGTCTGCGCTAGAATAGGCTGCAGCGGTAATTCCCAATAAAAATACCACCCCGGCAAAGATGGTAAAATGACCTATGGCCAAGCTAGGAAACACCTTGTCGGTAGAAAGGAACTTGCCCGTTTCTGCATCTACAGGAAAAGTAATGCCTTTTTCGGTGGCGTAAACATACAGCATTACGCCCAAACCTAAGAAAAGCAGATTTACAAAAATTAGTGAACTGCTGAACCAAAGTACATTTTTCTGCCCTTCCTTTAAATTTTTGCAAGTAAGGTTTTTTTGCATCATGTTTTGGTCTAGACCGGTCATTACAATGGCGATAAAAGCACCCGAAAAGAATTGCTTAAAAAAATTGGTGCCTGCTTGCCAATCCCAAACAAAAATCTGTGAATATTCATGCGCTTGAATGATCTGTACAATTTCGCCAGCTCCTAGATTAAGTTCTTTAGAAATGATGTAAATACTCACTACTACAGCAAGAAGCATAAAAAATGTTTGCAAAGAATCAGTCCAAACAATGGTTTTGATACCGCCTTTATAAGTGTAAATCCAAATGAGTACAATGGTGACCATGACCGATACCTCAAAGGGTATTCCGTAGGTATCGAAAAAGGCCAGTTGCAATACGCCTGCCACCAAGAATAGCCTAAAAGAAGCGCCCACGGTTTGGGAAAGCAGGAAAAAAGCAGAGCCCGTTTTATAAGCATTAAGGCCAAACCGCTGTTTTAAAAAGCTATAAATAGAGATAAGATTGAGGCGATAGTACAGCGGCATTAACACAAAAGCGATGACCCAATAGCCGGGCAAATACCCTAACACTACTTGAAAATAAGCCCATTGACTATTGCCCACTTCACCGGGTACAGAAATAAAAGTGACCCCAGATAGTGAGGCGCCAATCATCCCGAATGCTACTAAATACCAAGGTGACTCTCGATTACCAGTAAAAAAAGTATCGTTGGTAGCATGGCGTGAGGTAAACCAAGAAATGACCATTAAAAGGATGAAGTAGCCAAAAATAACGGTAAAGACGATTCCGGGATTCATTTATTTAATGGTTAATGTTATATGGTTAGCAAAAAAATAGATAATTAAAACATTGTTTACAGTTTGGGCGATTTCATTTGTAAAGTTGGGACGTTGCAAGGTCGGAAATGCCTTTTGTTTTCATCGGCCAGTACAACAAATGTTTATACTCCTCAGCAACATCCACTTACTTTATAAATTACTCAAAATCTGGATAGAGCAAATATTTTTTGCGCATGCTTTTATAAGCCTGTAAACCGGCTTCCCAGCTTTGATAGATTTCCTCTTTAGATAAGCCTTGTTTGAGTTGTGCTTGTAATGAAGTTGTGCCAGCTAATCTATTAAAAGCACTGCTTCTGTTGATAAATTGCTCGTGGTTGTTTGCTTTTTGGTAGAAATCCATCACAAACTCTAAAGTAAACTCATGGTCTAGGGAGGTTTGGCGGAGGTCTATTCCATAACAGGCTTTGTCCTCGTGTTTGGGATGGGTTGATTTGCCTGGCATGCTTACCGGGGTAAATTGAAAATCGCCATAGGTGCTGTCAGGATACCCGATTACCTGAAAAGGAAAATCTGTACCTCTGCCTATGCTCATCATCGTGCCTTCAAATAAGCATAAAGAAGGATACAACCGAATAGCCGCATCATTAGGTAGATTGGGTGAAGGAGCAATGGGCAAACTATAAGGTGTACTATGGTCGTAATTTTCAACAGTCACCACCTGTAGTTTACAGGTATCTCCATTGGGTAGCCAACCTTCGCCATTGATCATTTGCGCCAATTCTGCTACAGTTAAACCATGAACAATGGGTATGGGATGTTTTCCTACAAAAGATTCTTGATCATCCTCTCTGATAGGTCCTGCCACATAATCTCCATTTGGATTGGGGCGATCCAATACCAGCATTTCTAAGTCTAATTCGGAGCAAGCTTCCATAATGTAGTGCATTGTGCTGATGTAGGTGTAAAACCGAGTGCCTACATCTTGAATATCAAATATCACCACATCTACGCCTTCTAAGTCTTCAGCATCAGGTTTTTTCTTAGAACCATAAACTGAGATAACAGGTACGCCTGTTTTGCTATCCACTGAATTGTCTATGGTCGCACCTGCGTCGGCTTCGCCTCTAAAACCGTGTTCAGGTGCAAAAATAGATTTGACATCTACCCCTTGGCTAAGTAAGGTATCTAATAGATGCACGCCCTCTACAACAGAAGTGTGGTTTACAACAAGGGCTACGCCTTTGCCATCTAGCATTGGTAAATATTGGTCAAATCTTGCAGCGCCAGGCAAAGGTTTTTTTGCTTTTGTGCTTGTAATATCACTTTCTTCTATTTGTTGTTGGCTATCAGATTGTTGAGAATTGCATGATGCAATAAATAAAAAAGCGATGAAGAGGTAGTTTAATTTTCTCATAAAAATCAAGGTCAAAAAGTTTCCCCTCAAATTAGATGGGGAAAGTCCGTATTAAAAGTTATATGGCTAACTTAGCTTATATAATCGCACAAAGCTATCATATTTTTAAACAAGTTGGATAATGACAGACATGTTGGTAAAACTCTATGAGTTGCCCTCTTATTTAGAAGAAAAGAAAAACCTTGAAAAGCAGGGATTTATGATAAAAAGACCCATTGCACCAGAGGCAAGTTTTGTAAGCCAATGGGCAAAAAAACACTTTAGCGAACTATGGGGTAATGAAGTAAACGTGGCTTTCTCCAAACAGCCCGTTTCTTGTTTTGTAGCACTGAAAGAGAATGAAATCGCTGGTTTTGCTTGTTATGATACCACTACAAGAGGATTTTTTGGCCCAACTGGCGTGCTTGAGAAATACAGAGGCCATGGACTTGGTAAAGTTTTACTTTTAATGGCCTTAGAAGCTCTTTGGAACATGGGTTATGCCTATGCCATTATCGGTGGGGCGGGGCCAACAGGCTTTTATGAAAAAACGGTCGGCGCTATTTCTATACCAGGCTCAAACCCTGGTATCTACAAAAACTTGATAAAAAAGATTTAAAAAGCAGAAGAAAATATTTCTTATTCAGAACCGCCACCGCCTGCAATGACTCCTACTACTGCGCCTACTACTAAAATAGGAGCCACCTTTAAAAAGAGAGGTACTTTTCTGGCTATTCTAAAAGATTTGCTTTCTGCCCTGTTGGAGGGATCTTCAGGATTGTAAATTACAAATTGGTAACCTGTGCCGGCTTTGTACAAATAATCTATTTCCCAATCGGTATATTCTCTTAGTTGTCCCTGTTCAATAACATCTAGTCTTGTACCTGTATCATCCCAAATCTCAAGTCTGGCTTTTACATCTTCGCTTTTGTTTTCCCATTCAATTCTGTGTATAAATCCTTTTTTGTAGACGTCGGCAATGTCTTTAAACGCAAAGCTCTTAACTGGCAGGGGTTTGGGTTTTTCTTTTGTGGAGAAGGTCGCAGACTCTGAAGCAGAAGAAATTCTACCCGTAGAGTCTTCTATAGCAGTGAGGTAAAAATCATAGGCAGTTTCTGCTTCTAAATTAGCGATCTCAAATGTGCTATCCCTAGTTTTTCCTACCAACATGCCACCTTCATACAAATTATAAGTAAGCGGATATACATTATTGATTTCAGCGCGCCATTTTAAGCTAATGGTTGAGTCGGTCTGTATAGGTGAGGAAATATCAGCCTTTAATTCAAGCGGGATGGTAGAAATATCAGGATTGAGTTTATTTTTGTGTATCTCAGGATTGTAAAAAACGATGCTTACAATGGAGAGTTTCCAACGCTTGCCTATCCTTTCGGCTTTAATGGTTGCGATGCGTTCGGTCTGTCGGTAAGGTCTTCTTATAATCCTATGCTGACCTCTAAAAAAACTTTTGAAATATACTGTTGAATACGCATAATCCTTTTTGTCTACATCAAAGGTTTCTACATCGGTAAAACTTATGGTAGGCTCTACGCTTTTTTCGTAGAATAAATCCAAGTCATTGAGGTATTTTCTTACGGGAGAGTCTTTTGGTTTTTCAGAGTAGGCAAAAAACTCTGGATTTATATCATCTTCAATAATCACATCGGCATCTACAAAAATCTGATTACCAGATGAAGGATCATAACTGTTCTCTGATATTTCATTTCTTTTATACTCGCCAAGTTCTGGGTCGGCTATGGTATTTAGCAAAAGTTCGCACTCCTCTATAAAAGACTCTGATAGGTATTTGATTTCTTGAACATCTCCTTTAGATAAAGTGTCTGAATTATTGGTTTGTGCAAAAGATAGTTGTGTTGCAAAAAGTATAGATATCAGAAACAGGGTTTGGTTTTTCACGGTTTACTTCAAATTTAAGACGCTTTTCTTGTATTCATTTTTCTGATAGTTGTCCATGCGCTCAAGTTTGCCAATGAGCCAACCCGAGTTTTTGCTGTTCCTCTCAAAGTTTTTTACGGAAAAGGCCCAACCGTCAATCTGTAAAAAATGATACTGTATTCTATCTACTTGCTTGATAGATATTTTTCTGCAAGAAAGTAGGCTCATGAACAAGGTAAGCTGGTCAGGCTTAAAACCGCTAGAAACGTAATTTTTCATGTTTGAGGTATCCTCAAGTGCGCGGTCCAAAGCTATAAAATTGGTGCCATGGCTGGCAGGGTTGATCGATTTCGATTTGTCTGAACTTTCAGGTATGTCCAAAAATTGAGCGTCTACTGAGGTAATGACCCATTTTTTAGCTTGGCTTTTCGGGTTTTTCTCTATGTTCATGATCATGGTCATAGAAAACTCTTCGCCCAAATAATCAACGCTACAATCGAGCTTTGCGTACCAATCTTTGTCATCGAACTTGAGCGTGTAGTCTCGGTTTATGATTTGCTCGATAAAATTATCCACATCTCTTAGGTTCCAAGACTCGTTTTTTTGGTTAAAAAGAGATTTTAGGATATCCTCTCTTGAAAGTTCCTCAGTACCATAATTATCTTTTATGTATTGCCTTATTAAAGTGTTTTCAGAATTATTAAAGCGCTCAATGAACTCATCTATTTGCTTAACTTCAAAAGCAAAATTTTCATCACTAAAATATTGGATTTCATTTTGTGCAGTGGCACACAGAGCTATACATAAATTAACAACTATCAGTATCAGTCTCATCTTCTAAAAATTAAATAAAATGATAGGCAGGAACAGTGCTAGACTGTTCTCTGCGTTGTTGGTTAAGGTGCTCCTAAATACTTTTCTGGATTCTTTTCTATTCTGTTTGTACTACACCAATGTCGCCCAAATACACATCCCATAAAGTTTGTTTCTCGCCAACTACATATTTGTCGTAAGTTTTGAGTATAACCGTCATGTTCTTTTTGGTAACATCGGTGTAAACCAGCCTGCCGTCAATAAAGCCTTCGAACTTCTGTTGCAAGGTTACAATGCCATAATAATTGCCATCTTCTCCTTTTCTAATATTACTCACGTAGCTAATGTCAGACCACGATACTCTAACATCATCATACTTCAAGAGTTTTAGTTTTTCGAAATAAGTTCTGATTTTATATTTTTTTACCGTTGTTCTGTTTTTAGAAGATACTTCCATAACCCTGTCCTCATCTATAAAAAGCTTAACGGCAGCGTCAATGGCCTCATTGGCTTTTTGGAATTTCGTATTTTTGTTGGCTATCAGCCTTAGATAGTCTTCTAACTCCTTGGTTTTGGCAAGTGACTTTTCTTCAAATTCTTCTTTTCTAACAGCAGGTAAACCTTCTTCTCCGATAATATTGTCATCTGAAATTTCTACATTGTCAGAAATGACCATATCGTCGCCTGTGCTATTATTGTTGTTATTGTTTACTACAGTAAAATCAGAACCGGCAATAGAGTTGTCCATTCCATTTATTATATCGCTTGCCTTGAGCAGGGCTTTGGCAACACCTTCTACTGCATCATACATTTGATATTTGCCGTCTTTGTATAATATAATGGCTAGTTCGCTGGTAAGTACTGAAAGTTGCTTGCCAGTTTGTAAGTCCTTATACTTAACATTTCCCATACTCACTTCTATTACTTCAGCAGCAATCACACTTCCAGATTTTTTGACTAGTTTATCGATTTTGTTATTTGCAACCGAAGCGTAGCCTACTTTGATCAAATCATTTTCAGCTTCAGAATAAACATAGTAGATGCCTAAGGGATAAAATGCCAACATAATATCTGACTTAAGGATATTGTAGAAAGTACCGATTCTATCATCCATCTTTTGATATTTGATAAAATCTGAGCCTATATCCATACTTTTTAGCTTTTGCGGTCTCGAATCCTCAAAGAACAATACAGGGTCTGATTGTGCAAAAAGTTGGCTGCTCACCATTAAACAGGTGGCAATAATTGAATATGCAATTTTTTGTATGGAAAACGCCGGAGTTAAACTTCTCATAATAAAATGAAGATTTAATTTACTGAAAATCTTTGATGGAATAGGGTTTAACCTTAAAACTTATAAGCTATTGCAAATTATGGTACATGGGAGAAAACAGCTTAATTTGTTCATAATTTACTGAAAATTATTATTTATTACGTGCAAATAAAAACATCCTTATAATAAACCACTATTTTAAAAAAATATTATTTGTTAATCACTTACTGTTTTTACCTCAATATTGCTTTGTGAAACTCACCGCAAAATAAATATTTAACAAGCCTCAAGTGATTGATATTCAATAAATTAAAGATAAAACATGAAAATTTTTCTCCTTACCTTTACGAAATAGCATATGAGTGGTTATAAGAGAACAGGATAATTTACAATTGTTAAGTAATCGTTTTGCAATCTGACTTTTTGGCTATTTAAACCAAAAGGCCCTTTTTCTTACGTTACAAGTCACTAAAGGTTAAAGCATATAACATACTACTTTATTACATTCAGTTTTAAAGGTAAACTTAAATTGCCTTTGCTCCAGAGTACTTTTTCTTTAATTGCCAGTAAATAGCACTTGCGATTGTTATTACCAACAAGGCAATCAATTGCGAATGTGTTAACACATCTTCAATAATGAACCCTCGCGCGTAATCGCCCCTAAAGATTTCTAAGAATATCCTAGCCGTGCTGTAAAGGATTAGATAAAGTAAAAATACCTGTCCGTTAAATGCTTTTTTCTTTTTAAGTTTCCATAAAAAAGCGATCAAAGTACCGAGCACGAGCACAGAATACAGCTGTGAAGGATGTAAGGGCGTATTTAAAGGTTGCGCATGGCTTTGAGGATGTTCAAAGGTAATGCCCCAAGGCTGATCAGTAGGCAGTCCATAACAGCAACCAGCAAAAAAACAGCCCATACGCCCAAAAACGTGTACTATGCAAGTAGTCAGGGCCATAATATCTAGCATGCCGAGTATGGGCAAGTTGTTTTGCTTAAAAAACCACAACATGGTAGGAATACAAAAAAGTAAGGAACCAAAAAATACAAAACCGTTTTCAAAA
>CAKZMZ010000143.1 GCA_937129345.1 uncultured Thalassovita sp.
TTTATTGGCTTTTTTACTTGCCAATTTAGAGTCCTTTTTCGGTATGCCTCAGCGCATACTCTACCCCTTGGCTGTTGTCGCACTTGCGTTTGCCATTTATTCATTTTCATGCTTTAGTTTTTTAAAAAAGAATTGGGGGAGGTTTTTAATAGTGATTGCTCTAGCAAACCTTACTTATTGCGCTGTTACACTGTACTTTATCATATCGCTGTTTGAGCAACTTACTATTTGGGGCATACTTTATTTTATTGGGGAGATTTTAATCGTGGTGAGTTTGGCGGTGGTGGAGTTGAGGGTGGGTTTTCGAAAAGTTTAAATTAATCATACTCTTACAATGCACTTCTTTTTGTAAAAGAAATAGAAAAGCTTAAAATTGAGGAGTTTACATTTACAGTTTTTTCAACTATGGCAAACAAATACCTTGATTTTATTTCTGATGAGCACTTGCTATCCTGTATAAATAACTTACATCAATCTTATATTAAAGCGAAAGAGAACATCAGCAAGAAAAAGTTTTACAGCAATAAAATAGATACTTTTAAACTGACCTTCGATTCTAAATTCAATGATAAAAACGAGAAAAGCATTATTGAAAATGAAATCATTCGGCAAGTTGACAAGTCCATTAATAATTCAATTGGTACTTTTCACGAGGAAGTATTAGGTGGAATTAAAGGCTATGAAAGAGGCAACCTAAGTGGTTTTGATATTAAAGCAACTGATAACACTTTGTTTGCAGATGTAAAAAATAAGCATAACACCATGAATAGCAGCGCCGCTGAAAGCTTATTCCAGAAGTTAGCAAGATATGCTGATGATTATAAGAGTGCTAAATGTTATTGGGTTCAAATTTTAGCCAAAGGTAGTTTTAAAGAAAATTGGTTTGGCGAAATAAATGGCAAGGAATACAGCCATACTAGAGTATTTAAGATTTCTGGTGATCAGTTCTATTATTTACTCACAGGCAAGAAAACCGCTTTTTACGATTTGTATAAAGTTTTGCCTACTGCTATAGATGACTTTCTAAAACAACAGACCATTACCAATAGCAAAAATAAAAATTCTGCCTTAGATGAAATCGAAAAACAAGCCCAAAAAAGAAACAGAAGTGCATTTGATCAAATAACTTTTGAGAATTTTAGCTACTATTTAGGTTTCGATAAACTGTAATATTCATTTAAAAAATTTATGACCGCATAACCTAATTCTTCTCCTAAATTTACAGGCACTGCGTTTCCTATCTGCTTATATTGTTGCGCCATAGAGCCTGCAAACTCCCACTCGTCAGGAAAGGTCTGTATCCTAGCATATTCTCGAACAGTAAATGGCCGTGTTTCATCGGGATGGCAGCGTTCAGTTTGCTTTTGTGCTGGACTACAAGTCAGGGTCAAAGAAGGTTCATCCCAACCAATTCTGCGTGCCATACCAGTTTTTCCACCACCAAGGTAGAAGCTTCCTCCCATGTATTCTTTTTGAATTTCGACTGGTAAATCTCTCCAATAACCTTTGGGAGGTACCATATCTAGGACTTGCTTCTTGTAGGCTGGATATTTGGCACCTACTGAATCAGGCACGTCAGTATCAAACAATTCTCCTTTTTTTAATGCATCTTTTAAGTTATATATCTTTTTATGAGGTTTTGGATATTTAAAATCGAGGTCAATATCTTTTCTAATCCCAACTAAAATCAGTCTTTCTCTTTTTTGAGGCACTCTATAATAAATGGCTTTCAACACCTTAACAGGTACTACTTTGTAACCAATTTCATCAAGAATAGAAATCATGCCTTGGAGAGTCTTGCCCTTGTCGTGGCTCAAAAGACCGCGTACATTTTCACCAATACAAATAGTAGGGTTCACCTGTTGTACCACTCTGGCAAATTCATAAAACAGCGTACCTCTGGCATCATCTAAACCTAATTTCTTACCCGCATAACTAAATGCTTGACAGGGAAAACCACCTGTTACTACATCAACTTTATTGTGATATTCAGAAAATTCAAAGGCTCTTATATCTCCTTCTAAAACTTTCCAAGTTGGCCTATTTATTCTAAGAGTTTGGCATGCCCACTTGTCTATCTCATTGAGGGCTGTACATTTTAAGCCTGCTTTTTCTAAACCAATAGCTAGACCACCTGCACCAGCAAATAATTCCAAAACTGAATATTGATGATCAGGCTCCACAAAATTTGACACATCGTCTTCGGTGATGTCGTCAAATAAAGAGCCCATTATCGCTTTTACTTCAGTTTTCTTATAGACTCTGTAATTAGATACTGGCTCTCTTGTTGCTTTTAAAATCCCCTCTTTATCCCATCTTCTAAGAGTTTCTTTGCTCTTTCCAATTAATTCTGACGCTTCAGATAAAGACAAATAGTCTTTCATATAACCAAGTTGTTAAACATTACACAATGGTTACAAATATATACTCATTTTTGATATTCTCTAGTAAAAAACAAAAAAAGAGACTGCCCTTGCAGGCAGCCTCTCATTATTAAGAAAATACAATCATCTATTCTTTCACTACCCTAAGGGTATGTTGCCCACCTTTGGCAGAGCTGATTTGCAGTAGATATACACCCGTAGCTTCATTGTTTAAATTTACTTGATGTATAAACTGCAAGCGTTCGTTAGGCAAATCGGTCTCTGAAATGAGCCTACCTACACTGTTGTAAACCCTTAAAGTCAAGTCTCTTTGCTGTGGCAAAGCAAACTCTAAATTATACAGACCTGTACTCGGGTTAGGATATACCTGAGTGCTCTGCTGCAATAAGGCATCTTCCAAACCTGTAGTTATAGAAGCATCTGCTACATTAGAGTAAGGCGAGAAACCCCTGTGGTTTACCGAACGCACGCGGTAGAAATACTGCGCATCTTCATTACCTACTTGGGTATCAGAATAGCTTGTGGTACCTGCAGGCAATGTATCGATTACGGTAAAGGTACCGTTGGCACTGCTTGCCCTCTCTACGCGTACCTCAATGGCATCTGTCGCATTTTCAGTCCAGTTTAGGTCTACAGCGTTGTTGTCAGTATTGGTAATGGCCACCAAAGAAGAAGGCGAATCTGGCTTATCAGTTTCCATGGTAGACGGACTGAATTCTATCAAATCAAAGCGGTTCAATCCATCATTGCCTACGCCAAGACCTACATAAGCCCTGTTGTTGATCACCATGCCAATACCCGCACTGCGGCCTTCCCCAAATTTATTGAAGGTGCTACTCCAAGTATCTGTCGCTGGGTCGTACTCCCACAACTGTTCTGAACGACTTTCTTCGTTCACGCTTTCGAGAGAAACGCCTAAGAAGCCTTCGTTACCTGCGACCAAACCTGCGTCTTTAAGGTTGCTCTCAACTGCATCTCCATGAGAGATGTAGGCTTTTCCATCTAGCACAAAGGCATTGGCACCTGCCAAAACACTACCGCCAAACTCAGACTTTTGTATCCAAGAATCTGTCGCGCTATTGTATTCCCAAACATCGCTTAGCTTGGCACCATTGTCACCTGTAGCGATATAACCCTTGCTGTTAATGGCAAATGCAACCGCTCCACTTCTCGATACCCCACCAAAGTTGTTCAATTGTGTCCAAGTATCGGTGCTGGCATTGTACTTCCAGAAATCTTTTAGGTGCTTACTACCATCAGAACCAGTACCGAGATACGCAGTTCCATCTAGCACGAAGCTTACTGCACCTGCTCTTGCACCACCAGGAAAATCGCCGAGTTGTGTCCAAGTATCGGTGGCTGTGTCGTATTTCCACAAATCGTTACGGTGCTGTGTGCCATCAGAACCTAAGCCCATGTAATAACTGCCATTGAGATAAAATCCTGTAGCATACATTCTTTCCGCACCAGGGAAGGTCGCTTTTTCTATCCAGCTGTTGGTCAGTACATTGTAAGCCCAAACCTCACCAGAAATATTGCCAGCGTTGGCTCCTGTGAGCACATAACCCATATCGCCTTCGGTAAAGCTTAGAGCGGCACTTACTTCAGTTCCACTAAAGCTTTCTGCTTTTCTAAAGCTGCCTGCATTGTTAAAGGTCAAGATATTCGAGTTGCCCGATTTCTCATCGCCTAAGGTTGCTACTACCAAATAGTTATATGCTACGCCTTCGGTTATATTCTCATCCACAAACTCACTTACATCTGCATCTACGGTTCCTATTTCGCTTAGGGCAAAAGGATTGTCGGCAGGGGCCCTGTAGATGATAAAACCATCTTCATTTTGCGAACGGTCATCCCAAGCTAGACCTGTACTTGTTGCAGAAATGGTATAG
>CAKZMZ010000144.1 GCA_937129345.1 uncultured Thalassovita sp.
AAGAGACTTTCCAATTTGCAAGGTTTTACGATTTGCTCAAACAAGAAGGATTTGTAATTTATCCGGGAAAAGTCTCTGAAGCCGATACTTTTAGGATTGGCAACATTGGACACGTATTTCCAAAAGATTTTGAGGCTTTGATCAAAGCA
The DNA here is from genome assembly GCA_937129345.1 of uncultured Thalassovita sp. GTDB lineage: Bacteria > Bacteroidota > Bacteroidia > Cytophagales > Flammeovirgaceae > Chondrinema. The sequence goes on from CAKZMZ010000144.1 coordinate 150, forward strand.
GTTGAGAAAAGTTGCTATTGGAAAGTATACAATTAAATCAATATTTCATCATAAAAAATAGAAGATATGGACATTAAATTAGTGGTTTTCGATATGGCGGGCACTACCGTAAAAGACAAAAACAATGTGAGTTTTGCCTTAATGGATGCTTTGGCCGATGAAGGCATCCGCACGGAAATAGACGAAATTAACCAAGTAATGGGCTATCCCAAACCCATAGCCATAGAGAAACTTTTGGCGCTAAAGTGTACGGATAAAGCAAAAATTACCTCAAAATACATCCAAGAGATCCACAGTAATTTTGTAGATAAAATGGTGCAATACTACGAGACCAGCAAAGAAGTGGGAGAGAAATCAGGGGTGCAAGAGACTTTTAAAATATTAAAGGAATCGGGGATTAAAGTGGGTATAGATACGGGTTTTAGTAGGGAAATCGCCGATACCATTTTTGAGCGCTTAGGCTGGCAAGAAGGCGAGACCTTTGATTTTTCAGTAACTAGCGATGAGGTAGAAAATGGACGCCCTTATCCTGACATGGTTTTTCATTTGATGGAAAAAGCAGGTGTTGAAGATGCTGCCCAAGTGGCCAAAGTAGGCGATACGGGTTCTGACATGATGCAGGGAAAAACCGCAGGTTGTGCTTTGGTAGTAGGCGTAACTACGGGTTCATGGTCTAAAGATGATTTGGCCAATGAGTACCATACGCACTTAATCGCAGAATTGCCCGAAATTCTAGACATCATTGGCTTGCACCAACCCTCATGAGAAAATTTTTCACCTTACCGTCAATCCGAACCCTTTTTGGGAGGAAAAGCGCAGAGCAAAAAGGTGAAGGATTCTGTCGGCTTAATGCCATAGATATCTTTTATAGGTCTATCATTTTGCTAACTTTTTTATTAAGTAGTTTTTCAGTATTCTGCCAACCCAAACCCATAGCCGAATATTACCTTTGGCCAGACTATACCTTGCCCGGCAATGCCAAAAATCATATAGGGCCAAAGTTACCTCAACCGCAAAGTAACTTTGATAAAGTGGCTACAGGCACTACGCCTATCGTGTTCTTTTCAGAAGAACCCACTGATCGTTTGGTAGATTTTGTGGAAAATGGAAAATTACCAAAGGGAGATTTTACGGTAGAACTTTGGCTACTTGTACATGTAAACCAACCCGTGGGTGCATTGCTCACTTTTAAAGATAAGTTTTTAAGGGAAGAGCCCGATTGGCTGCTCGGTTATTACGATAAAGAATTGCTTTTCTCTGTTAAATCTGAAAAAAATTCTTATGGCAACATAATCAACCAAGAAATTAAAGAGAAATGGTCGAAGTATTTTATGCATGTGGTGGCCGTGTATGAGCAAGGTGAAATGCGCTTGTATCTCAATGGAGCACTACAGCAAAAACAAGCCATTGGGCAACGCATCCATTCTGAAAATTATCAATTAGAACTAGCGGCCTATTTTGAAAATGAACCTTATATGGATTTGGGCAATTTGGTAAAATCGCTCAAAATATACGACGAATCACTGGCTCAAGAAGAAATCGAAACAGCATTTGAAAATCACCAACAAATGGTGGTACAAGGCAAGCTATATCCAGATTTGTTTCACTTTACGGCAGGGCCTTACCTCAACTATGCTACACAAAACAGTATCAATGTAATTTGGGAAGCAGACCGAGCCACAAGCGCTGTAATTGAATATGGAGAAAAATTACCTTTGGAAAACAAAATACAAGTTGAGTCAAACTTTGCGCTCTCAGAAGCGAATGAAAGGCCAGAACATTTTATCAACGAAGCGAGTATTACTGGTTTAGAACCCAACAAAAAATACTTCTACAAAATAACCCTTACTGATGCGGAAGGCAAGCAAATAGATTCGGGAACGCTCACCTTTAGCACAGCAGTAAAGGAAGCAGAGCCCTTTGCTTTTGCAGTTATTGGAGATACAGAAGCTAGACCGCATGTAAACGACCGTGTAGCTAAGTTGATTTGGGATGAGCGACCCAATTTTTGCTTAAATTTGGGTGACCTAACCGATGGTGGCAAGCAGCGCCAAAAATACCAATGGAATTACGAGTACTTTAGTGGGATGACCCAACTCCATAGTCGTATTCCTGTTTTTCCGGTGGCGGGCAATGGGGAAGGTGATTTATATTGGTACAACCGCTACCATGCGCTGCCAGAGCCAGAGGGCTATTATTCCTTTAAGTATGGCAATGCAGAGTTTTTTATGCTAAACAGCAATCAACGCGAAGACTTTGCACCCGGTGGCGAGCAATATGAATGGCTTGAAGAAAAACTCAAGAATTCTACCGCCACTTGGAAGTTTGTAGCGCACCACCACGCACCCTACTCAGCCGACGAAGACGACTATGGCGATTCTTGGAAAGGGCAGAGCGATATGGGCGATTTGGCCGTACGAAAGATAGTGCCTTTGTATGAAAAATATGGGGTAGACATGGTCTTCTTTGGGCATTTGCATACCTACCAAAGAACCATGCCGATAGAGGCCGAACAAGTAAATGAGGAAAATGGGGTAATCTATGTACAAGGCGGCGGCGGGGGCGGAAACCTTGAGGATTTTGCCCCAGCACGGGCTTGGTTCAGTGCTAAAACTTTTCGAGGTCACCACTATTTTACCATTCAAGTCTTCAAAAAATCATTATCTTTTAAAATGTACGATACGGAGGGGAGACTAAAAGATTTTTTGGAACTTAAAAAAGAATAACATGCCTTGGACGAATTATCATGGACATTGCTACTACTGCGATGGAAAGTTTGCACCAGAAGCCTATGTAGAAAAAGCCATCGAGCTAAAAATGCCTGCCATTGGCTTCTCTTCGCATTGTCCGTTTGAGGGGGGGCATGCTTGGAATATGGCCATGGAAGATCTGCCAAAGTATCTACAAGAAATTTCTGCTCTAAAAGAAAAATATGCTACAGATATTGAGGTTTACACAGGTTTGGAGATGGATTACATCCCCGAGGTTATTGATGATAGCATGCCACATATCAAAGAGGCCAATTTAGATTTTATTATTGGTTCTATGCATTATACGGGTGTTTTTGAAGATGGCAGATTTTGCGAAATAGACGGACCGCATTCTAAGTTTGTAGAAGGCTTAAAGGATATTTATCAGCAGGATGTAGAAGCTATGATCACCCATTATTTTGAGTTGATGCGTGCTATGGTTGAGCAAGAAACTACGCAAATTTTGGGACACTTAGATAAAGTCAAGATACAGGCCGAGCAAGGCATTTTATTCTCTCAGTTTGAGGATTGGTACCGGGTGGAAGTGAGCAGGACATTGGAAAAACTCAAAGAGACCAACACCATTTTAGAGGTAAACACTAGGGGCATTTACAAGAAGAAAACAGTGGATACTTATCCCTCTAAATGGATTTTGCAATTGGCTTACGAGCTGGGCGTGCCCATTATGCTCAATGCCGATGCACACCACCCTGACGAGCTAAATGCCGAGTTCGTACCCACTGCCAAGATGTTGAAAGAGATTGGTTTTAAAGAACTTTCGGTATTGAAAAAAGGGGAGTGGGTGGCGTTGCCTTTTTCGAGTAGAGGTGTTGAGTGGGGTTGAGTGTTTGGATGCTGGAAGGTAAGGAGGGTGAAATGAATTAATAATTAAGTAACCTACCAAAATTGAATTGCATAATAAACTGACTTATATTGCTGCAATTCAGGTGCTTTTAAAATAAACACTAATTGGTAAAATCTAACTCCTACAAACTATCAGCTAAAATCTAATCTCTAACATCCAAAGCTAATGAACAAAAAAGTTACCCTTTGGCTATCGCAAACTAAACTTCCTTATTTTACATTGTTTGCGGTTTTGGCAGCATTTAGCACTTACTCTTGCATGTA
>CAKZMZ010000145.1 GCA_937129345.1 uncultured Thalassovita sp.
AATGATCGGATTGCATTGGATTTGAGAGCGATTATCGGGTGAGGCATCCCCTGAGCTAAAGGTCCAAGCAGGTTGTAATTGGGTTACATTGCTGGTATTGATTTGGTTTAATGCTGAAAATTGAGAACTGGCCTTGTCGCCTAAATTTACGGGCCAATCATTCGGGTTCGACTTTTTTTCTTGTATGCAAGCAAAAAGCCATGATATCATGAACAAATAACAGAAAGACTTTTTTATCATTTTCTAAATTTTACTTTAAATAATCAATCTAAGATATCTGTATGAAAGTTCTACTTAACAGGTTCAAATAAAGATTTTTTGAGGACAAAGAAATGATTGGCAGCCATTTATTTTTCAAATGACGATAAATCATTTCCGAATAAGTTCATCTGACAAGCATAGCAAAACCTCCATAAGGCAGTACCTTTACAATAAGATTTTCGCCAGTTTCTGACGTTTTCTCTTCAATTTTAAATTCTTTGGCTGTATTACCATCTGCAAATAAAGTGTAATCATAACTTGTATCCTTTATCGCCCCTAAGTTGACTTCAATCTCTTTTGCAGTTTTCTCTCCATTTACTCCAGACACATACCAAACATCTCCACTTCTTCTGGCCAATACCAATTCCTTGCCCGGGTAACCTCCAAGGTACTTCACCTCATCCCAAACTACAGGAACATTTTTTAAGTATTCCTGTACGGCTTCGGGTAGATTGAGATAGGCATCGGCACGGTCTGCTAAATGTAAGAGTCCGGTTTCGAAAAGTACGGCCAATGCCAATTCGTGTGCATAAGTAGTCATGTGTGGAAATTTCTGATTACTAAATGTCACCGGCGTATAATCCATAGCGCCAATTACCCCTCTATTAAATGGTAAAATGGTGTGTTGAACAGGGGCGTTTGCCGGATAATCGCTGCCAAATCGATAGGTTTCTGCACCGCGCACGCTTTCCATGGTCATTAAGTTGGGATAGGTCCTGCGCCAACCTCTAGGAATGGTACAACCATGAAAATTGACCAATAGTTGGTTGGCTGCGGCATCTTCTAAAATATCTAAATACTGCTGTATTACAATGGCCTTATCGCTCTGAAAGAAATCTACTTTAATGCCTTTAATCCCCAATTCATGAATTTTCTTAAACTCAGCTTTGCGCTTTTCGGCATCCCAAACACGGTCTCTAGGTCTTTCGGGCACTTCATTGTTGGGGCCGCCTGAGTTGTACCACACCAATAAATCTACATTTTTTCCATTGGCATATGCTACCAAATCTTCTATGCTGCCGCCTTCCATATGGTCCCAATGGGCATCTACTAAAGAATATTGCCAACCCATTTCGGCGGCTAAGTCCACGTAGGTTTTTAAACTATCATAATAGCGTACTTTGCCTTCGCTAGACCACCACTCCCAAGCAGCTTTACCGGGTTCGATCCAAGAGATGTCTTCTACTTTGTTAGATGCTGCCAAATGGGTTACAATGTTGCTTTCTACCAAATCTTGCAAATCTGCAGTAACAATGGCGACACGCCAAGGTGTCTTGCCGTTAGGTGGCAAAGTGCTGCTGCGCGAGCCAAGCCCGAGTGCCTCTCTTTCTTCTGGAAATCGTATGGTATATACTCCGCCCTCGGCTTCTGCATTGAGGTGTATGCCGTAAAAAGGTTCATCTAAGCCTGCTTCTGTGAGTAAAATCCAATGGCTATCAGATTCAAAAAGTGCAGGGAAACACCAGCCTTCTTCATTAAAAGAAGTGCTGCCTGCTGCAATACCGTTTAAGTAATATTTTTCGTAGGCGGGTGTCCAAGTGGTCAGGGTATCGTATTGCTGCATCCAAGCGGTAGCACCATCAGAAATGTGAAAGCCCGTAGCCTCGTGTTCAACCTTGCCTTTTGGAGGCTCGGGCAATTCGTACTGAAAAGCAACACCATCATTAAATACCTTTACATTAATCTTAATGATGTCTCCCTGTGCTGATTCGAAAGTAAAGACCCTAAGCATGTAGCTTTCTGATATTTTCCTTTGCTTACCAGTAACAAGCTCATACGTT
>CAKZMZ010000146.1 GCA_937129345.1 uncultured Thalassovita sp.
TATTTCTCACACCGGGGTTTCTGTTCTGCTCAAAATAACTCACCGTATAGGTACCGGCAGTAGGGAAGGTATGTTCCACTTGGTAAATTAATATTTCCGTAGCATCTCCATTGGAATCTATGACACCATCTATAAAACCCAAAGAAACCGGATCGACCAATACATCTGTGGCTGCGGTGTAGCCAAAACTGAAGGTACCCGGTTGGGCAGGAACCCCTCCGTTGTCTCTGTAAAGTATTACGGTAAAACGATAGGTTAAGCTATTAGAAGAAATCCTGACAGCGGTTAAATCGCCTGCTCTAATGTGCGTGGCAAAACTGCTTTTAGGAATCAAAAATACAATAAGGCCTACTATGGCCATTTGTATCAATGCTAACCATTTGCTGGAAGAATTATATTGGTGTTTTTTAAGCAAGGTTCTCAATGTTTAAAAAATTTGCCGATGTTCTTGTAAGACAAGTATTGGTCTTAGTTAGTTGGAAAAAGCTCAAGTTCAAAAATAAGATTCACTTAGTATTTTACGAACAAAGCATGATATAATGCTGCTAAGTCCCCGTAAATTAAAGAAAAAATTTGCATTGAATATTCAACAAGCAGATGAGGGGCTAGGTTCATAAGTTTTATTTACTGCTAGAAATTTCGCTAATAAAATCCCTCATGAGTTTAAAAGCGGGATCAAAAGCGGTAAGCGGCACAGTAGCATCATCAAAAATATCGTGGTAATGTGGCCAATCGCCCATTAAGTAAAAAAACATGGCAGGCACCTTATTCTGCGAAAAGAAATAGTGGTCGGAGTTGGCTGCTTGTCCTCGTTTTTTTATAGCACTTAGGTAATTGTTTTTTTCGTTGATCTTTTCGAGCAGTTTAAATGCCTCTTTTTGTTCTTCTGCATTTACTGCTGTAATGCCTTCCTCACCAGTGCCAAACAAATCTACATTTATCACGAATTTAATCTTATTTAACTCAATAGAAGGGTAGGTATTAAAAAAGTAAGAGCCTACCAAACCGGCTTCCTCTGCACCAAAAGCGATAAATACTACAGAAATATTTAAGGGATTTTTTGCAAAATAATGGGCGAGCTCTAGCATCATGGCCGTGCCACTGGCATTATCGTTCGCTCCTGGGAAATAGACCTTCTCACCAAATGTGCCTAAATGGTCGTAATGCGCACAAACCACCAAAAATGAGTCTTTGTGCACTTTGCCCGGCAAAATACCGATTACATTCTGTGTTTCGTAAAATCTTTGCAAGACCGCATCTAGCTGGAATACTACTTTTCTTCTGTTTTTTAATTTTTTGAGGCTAGATTTTTTTACATGAAACTTAGGGAAAAGCAATTGTTCTCTGCGCAAACTGGCAGTGAGCTTTTCTTGTAAAACGATCACCACTGCTGCGCTTAAAAAAGCTTTTTTTGCTTGATCAGGTAGGTTTTCTACGGCCTTTTCGTATTTGGCATCATACACAAGCGCAAATCGATTATATTTTTTAGCGCTAAATTTTTCTAAGGCCTTTTCATTATTAAAAATGAGTGAGTCTAAAAATAAGGTTTTTGCTTTGCCATAACCCGGGCCTGAGGCGGCATCTGCTATAAAGTCTACACCCGGTACCAATACTTGCCTGCCAATTTGTAAAGCAGCTTGCTTGGGAAAGGTATTGATCGGTAATTGAAACTTTTGTTGATATCCCTTTGCGGGAGCCTTAAGCCCGATTTCTCTAAATTTCGCTTCTAAGTAATTGGCGGCAATCTTATCTCCTTCGTTTACGTAACCTCTGCCATGCATGCCCGGGGCACAAAGTGTATCGATTACTGACTTTACCCGCTGCATATCTTGGGCGCGTAAAGGCAAGGAAAATAAAATGAAGATGCATAAAAAAAATCGCATGGTTTTTTGGTTTAGGCTTTTTTAACTTCTTGGTACCGGAAGCAATCTGTTATGTGGTCGTTTACCATACCTACGGCCTGCATGTGTGCATACACCACGGTAGAACCTAAAAACTTAAAGCCTTCCTTCTTTAAAGCTTTACTTATCTTATCTGATAAAGCGGTCTTGGCAGGAACTTCTTCTAAACTTTTAAAACTGTTCTGAATGGTTTGGCCATCGACAAAACCCCACAAAAAATCGCAAAAACTACCCTGTCTTGCTTTTATCTCTAAAAATCTTTGTGCGTTGTTTATGGTTGCTTCAATTTTGAGTTTGTTCCTTATAATACCTTTGTTGTTTAATAAGTGCGCTATTTCTGCCGATGAATAATTGGCAATGGCCTCTGCATTAAAATCATCGAACGCTGTTCTAAAATTTGGCCTTTTATTTAGGATGATTTCCCAACTCAAACCAGCCTGAAAAGATTCTAGCACCAAAAACTCAAACATCTTCTCATCGTTTTTTACGGGTACGCCCCATTCTTCATCATGGTATTTTACGTAGATAGGATTGTTTAATTTAGCCCATCCGCAACGGCAAAGTACATCTGCTTTTTCCATATCAATCAATGTTTAATTGAAGTCCAT
>CAKZMZ010000147.1 GCA_937129345.1 uncultured Thalassovita sp.
AACGCAAAAAATAAAAAAGCAAGGAGATAGCATGCGGCTAGAATTGGTAAAAACACACGATATAGCCGCTGAATTGGGCAAGCTCAAGAAAAAGCATCAATTTACCGTAGGTTTTGCCTTAGAGACCGAAAACGAATTGCAACATGCAAAAGAAAAGCTGAAAAGTAAGAATTTTGATATGATTGTATTAAACTCATTGAGAGATAAAGGGGCAGGCTTTGGTGTAGACACCAACAAAGTAACAATAGTAGAAGCAGAAAATGAGTTTGAAATAGGATTGAAGCCAAAGAAAGAAATAGCGCTAGACATCGTACAAAAAATAGCCGAAAGGCTCGGATAACAATTTCATTTTTATTCTTTGGAATTTTTTAAGCGCTTAACCTATTAATTACCCAAACACTAAGCAGTAAAACGTAAAAATAAAGAGGCTACAATGAGAAAATTTTTGTGCATCATTGCGCTTTTAGGTTTACAACGCATCGCTTCGGCACAAGAGTTACTTTGCAATGTTGAGGTAAATGCAGAACGTGTACAGTCACAAGAGCGGCAGATTTTTGAGGAAATGGAAAATGCCATTTCTGAGTTTATGAACACTACCAAGTGGACAGACGATGAATTTGAGGAAACGGAAAAAATAAAATGCAACATATTGATCATTCTTGGCGATCAATCTACCGTAAATAACTTTCAGGCCAATGTGCAAATACAGTCGAGTAGGCCTGTTTATGGTACAGACTACGAGACGACAATGCTCAACTTTTTCGATAACAAGTGGGGCTTTTCTTATAATATTTCACAACCCCTCATTTTTGCTGAAAATACCTTTACTACGGAGCTAACCTCCTTATTGGCCTTTTATGCCTATGCAATTATTGGCATGGACTACGATTCATTTAGCAAGTTGGGCGGTAATCCTTACTTTGAAAGGGTAAGGAACATAGCTGCAAACTCAGAACAACAAAGTAGTGGCAGGGGATGGACGGCCATGAGCGATACCCGCGACAGATACTGGATTTCTGAAAACATGAACAATACAAGATTTATAGAATACAGGGAAGCCCTTTATGAATACCATCGCTTAGGTATGGATACTTTTGTAGATGATCCTGAAAATGCGCGCAAAGTGATTTTTGGAGCACTAGAAAAAATTGAAAAAGTGAGAGAAGCGCTGCCTACTGCGGTAATGGTCAATTCTTTTTTTGACAGCAAAGCCGCTGAATTGGTCAATATTTTTTCTCAAGGAGACCCAGCATTGAGAGAACAGGCAATAGAATTGCTCATTCGTGTAGACCCCACCAATGCAAACAAATACAAAAAAGCATTGAAACAGTAAGTTTCAATGCTTTGTACTTCTTTGTATCAATCTTCTGAAACCGTAATCTTTTCTATTTTATCGCCTTGTTGGATTTTATCTACCACATCCAAACCTTCCACTACTTTTCCGAAACAAGTGTGTTGTCTGTCTAGGTGTTGCGTGTTTTCCCTATTGTGACAAATAAAAAATTGCGAGCCACCTGTGTCTCTTCCTGCGTGTGCCATAGAAAGCACACCTTTATCGTGATATTGGTTCTCGCCATCCAACTCGCATTTAATGGTGTAGCCCGGTCCTCCTGTGCCTGTACCTTGAGGGCAACCACCTTGTATTACAAAGCCAGGAATCACCCTGTGAAAATTTAGGCCATCGTAAAAGCCTTTTTTAGACAAATCAATGAAATTTTTTACAGTTCCGGGAGCATCTTCTTCATAGAACTCCACCTTCATCGTTCCTTTTGCTGTTACTATCTCTGCACTTAACATTTTAAAAAAGATTTTTTGTTGTGAATATGCTTTTCAGGTTTGTGTTGGTAGGCTAAAGCTAAGTATAATTCCTTGTTCAGTAAAATTATAGCCATTCATATTTATAAGGTGCCCAAAAGAAAGGTAAAAACTTGCAGAGAGTTCCCTTAAGTTGAGGTGAAATTACAAGTGATGCTTTGTCCTAAAAACAAACTTGCTTTTAAGTTAAACTTGCTTTTTATTAAATGCATTAAAAATCAGTGGAGTGGCCACTTCGTACAAAACTTAATGCTAGCCAGGTATAGATCAGCACTTAGTGTTAACAAAAGCGGTAATTTGTCCCTTTCAAACTTTATCTTGCAAGAAAGCACAATAAAAATAGTTATTATCTTAGTTAAAAAAGCCTATATAAAATTCTAACAAAAACTAATATGGCAGTAGATTTAGTAATGCTTGTAGACGATAATGACACAGATAATTTTATAAATAAGAGGATAATAGAACTCACAGGTTTTGCCTATAGAATCGAGATAAAGAACTCAGGTAAAAGTGCTTTAGAGTATCTCGAGAATGCAAAAAAAGATCCTGAGAATTTGCCCGATTTGATTTTTTTAGATATCAACATGCCTATAGTAGATGGCTTTGTGTTTCTCTACGAGTTCGAAAGATTTGCGCAAGGGATTAAAGATAAGTGTAAAATCGTTATCCTTTCTAGTTCAGATAACCAAAGAGATATAGATAACATCATCAATAATAAACTGGTAGTAAAATTTATTACCAAACCCCTTACAGAAGAGGCACTACAAGAAGTTGGCGATTTGTTGTCTTAGATTAAGGTCTCGAAACTTCTAATAAAAAAAGAAGATTATAAAGGTTTTTTGCTTTTTTATAGGTTATTATTTTAGACATTTTTATATTTTGCGGAATATTTATTTATTTTAGGCAATAATTTTATGTTTTTTTTGTGATTGAGTATAGCCTTTCCTGTAAGGTAGATTTTTTGAGCAATTAAGCTTCACAATGTTTAAACAAATTTTTTAACCATGTTCAAATATGTGTTCAGTCTGTGGATACTGACATGTAGCTTTTTTTATACACATCTTGCTACGAGCCAAACATACTCTTCTTCAGACTTAAAACAAATCAAGGCATTGGCTAAAGCGGGCAATGCAAAAGCTTTGTATCAGTTGGGAGAAATATATGAAAAGGGCCTAGGCGGTACTAAAGCAAATTATAAAAGGGCTTTTAAATATTATGAGCAGTCCGCCAAAAGCAACTACGATTCTGCGTTGTTGGCCTTAGGCAACTTTTACGAGTCTGGTTCAGGTACTTCGCAGAGTTACAGCTTTGCGGTAAACTATTACATGGCTGCAGCTTCTCAAGATAATGCAGAAGCCAACTACCGCTTAGGCAATATTTACTTTACGGGAGCGGGCGAGGTGCCCAAAGATACCAAGAAAGCCATAGATTATTATTTAACAGCCTTTAGACTAGGCGATGAGCGTGGCCTCAGTAAGTTGAATAAATTACCGGTCGAGCAGCTGGCCGACAAGAAAAAAATAGGCTACTTGTTGTATATGGCAGAAAAAGGAGATGCCGAAAGCCTATACAAAATCGGTAAGTATTACCAGAATGGTACCAACGGTTTGCCTAAAGACGAAGCCAAAGCGTTTAGAAATTTCTTCGAAGCGGCACAGAAAAATCAGCACCAAGCTCAATATGAGCTAGGTAAGATTTATACAGAAGGGTTGAGGACAAAAAATGCAGATGTGCCCAGAAATATGCGATTGGCTGTGCTTAATCTTATAAGAGCGGCCAATGGCGGAGTAACTCCCGCTAGGCAAGAGCTAAAAGGGCTCAACTTAGACATATACATAGACAAAAATAATCCAGATTATTTGCAATATGCTTCTGGTGAAGGTAGCGAAAACATGGGTGTGCGCTATTTTGGATTGTATAAAAATTATTTGTCTGGCAGAGGTGTGCAAAGAAATCCTACCAAAGCATTGGAATTTTGCCAAAGAGCAGCTTTAGAAGGCTATGTGCCCGCTATGTTAGAACTAGGCGGTATGTATGAAAAAGGGTTTTTGGTAAAGCAGAACAATGAAAACGCTTTTCAGTGGTATAAGGAGGCGGCCAATCACAAAAGCGATACTGCATACTTGGTTTTGGCAAACATGTATGCTTCTGGCAGAGGCACAAAAATTGACCCAGACAAGGCAGTGAGATGGTATTTAAAAGCAGCAAAATCTCCAAAGAGTGGTGTTGCCGGAAAGGCCATGTTTCAGCTTTCTAAATTTGATATTACTCGTTACATCAACCCAGATGATTTAGATTATGTGAGCTATTTGGCCAATAAAGGCGATACAGAATCTCAAATGAGAGTAGCGAATTATTACTACAGCCAAGGCAACAACGATGCGGTCTATTGGTATACCAAAGCTGCAGAAAGCGATGTGGTAGAAGCCCAAAGAAAATTGGGCTATATTTACTTGAATGGAGAGTTGCAGGTGATCCAAGATATAAGGCAGGCGGTACAATTTTTTTACCAAGCCGCTTTACAGAACGATTTAGAATCTATGAAAGAGTTGGCCATATTATTTTCAGAGAATAAAATCCCTGATGAGCCCGATTACTACACCAAAGGCTACAACTTGGCTCAAAAATATCTTCAGCTCACTCAAAATAATCCTGAGCAAAGAGACCTCTTCATCTACAAGGTAATAGGCGATTTATCTACCACGATTAAAGACTATAAAAATGCCATTGCGTACTACACGGCTTTTATCAATTCATATTCTCCACAAATGGAAAAGCCTTTGCAATTGATAAAGGCCATTAACAGCAGGGCGGTCGCTTACTTTTTGATGAATGATCTGGCAAGTGCCTCCAATGATATTTCCATAGCAATCATAGAACTTGATCAATACAGAGATCATCCTGATGTGAGGCCTGAGTATATAAAACTAAAAGGCCTGTACCATTACCAAGAGGGTAGGATTGCATTTGCGGCCAATCAAACAGATATGGCCTGCGAAGCCTTCTTAAAGGCAAGACAGTTTGGAACCGAACCCGAAGCGAGATTTTTACAAGGATGCCTTACAGGTCAAAACAGGCGATTTTAAATTTATGAAGTAACAAATCAATATAATCATAAGCCTTGTATTTTTGAAAATCAGAAAATAATAAAGCATTTGGCTTAAATTTTCAATTTTTTACTTATCTAAGCCAGTAATATTCTAACTTTGAGGGTGTTCGTTTCAGGATTTTTAAGCTGAAGCGAACACCTTTTTAGTAGATTTGTTTAGTCTTTAACAAGTAATAATTTGTTCATGCCCTTTGGCATTTTTTAGCTTTCATTCTTAGGATACCTCCTTCGGTTTATATAGGTAGAAGACTTGGTAAAAGAGCGGATTATTATAAGATTAGGGTTATTTTTAGACTACTGTAGGCAGCGGTGAAATTTAGTAGAGATCAATGGATACTCAGGAAATACTGGCAATAAAACAAAGATTCGGAATCATAGGGAACTCTCCCAAGCTCAATCGTGCAATTGAGATAGCGGCAACCGTGGCAGGTACCGACTCAAGTGTATTGATCGTGGGCGAAAGCGGTAGTGGTAAAGAAACATTTTCGAAGATCATCCATCAGTTAAGTGCTAGAAAGCATGGTGAGTTTATAGCCATTAACTGTGGGGCCATTCCAGAAGGTACCATTAATTCAGAGCTTTTTGGTCATGAAAAAGGAGCCTTTACCGGTGCCACCGAAGCCCGAAAAGGCTATTTTGAAGTAACCAACGATGGCACCATCTTTTTAGATGAAGTCGCCGAAATGCCGCTTGAAACCCAAGCCATGCTTTTGCGGGTATTGGAGTATGGCGAGTTTTTACGTGTGGGTTCCAATAAAGTAAAAAAAACCAATGTTAGAGTAGTTGCCGCCACCAACGTTGATCTTCAAGAAAGGGTAGCGCAAGGCAAATTTAGAGAAGATCTGTATTACCG
>CAKZMZ010000148.1 GCA_937129345.1 uncultured Thalassovita sp.
TGACCCCGCTCCTGAGCAAGGTTTGTTCGACCGTTCTGACAATGTAAATTTTGCTGTAAAAGGGATTCCTTCGCCTACTTTTAGCCTAGGCTTTACCAGTTTCGATAAAGAGATTTTAAAGTATTACCACCAAGTAACCGATGAGGCCGAAAGTGTAGATTTTGATTATGTGTTGAAATACTGTCAGTCATACACCTACGCCGCAGAACTCATTGCCAATTTACGGAAACAGCCTAAATGGGAGAAAGGGGATAAGTACGAGGAAGCTTACAAAAAGCTGTATAAGGATTGATATTTTATCTGCTTATGACACCATTAAAGCCGTTGTCGATGTCCTCATCGGCAACGGCTTTAATGGAAGAGGAGTATTGTAGAAGTCTTGGACTTCGGTCTAGTGAGGTAAAAAATAGATAAATGAAAAAGAAGTCCAAGTCAGCCAAGCTATAAGCACCCCACAAGACTTGAACTAGATGAATGAATACAGTTGTAAGTAAGCCGATAATTTCATAAACTCACAGTATCATTTTTTACCACTATGCTGAAACTATTATGAAGTTATTTTTATCCCTAAGCTATTCCTTACTCATCGTGTTTTCTGCCTTTGCCCAAGGCAACTTTACCATGGAAGCGGTCAAAAGTTATCCTTTTCCGGGAGGGTTGACTGCTGCCAGTAATACCAACAAAATTGCTTGGGTATTTAACCACGAAGGCAAGAGAAATATTTATGTGGCAGAAGGGCCTGACTTTGCGGCAAAAAAGTTGACAGATTACAACCAAGATGATGGTCAAGAACTCACCAGTGTTTCGGTATCTGCAGACGGTAATTGGGTAGTTTATTTAAGAGGTGGCGAGCACGGCTCCAATTGGGACGACGAAGTTACCATGAATCCTCAATCTTTACCCGAACCGCCCAAAGTACAAATTTGGAGTGTGCCTTTTGCAGGAGGCGAACCCGTTTTAATTGGTGAAGGCGCCAGCCCAGTAATTTCGCCCGATAGCAAAACCATTGCCTATGTAAAAGACAAACAAGTGTGGTCTTCTCCCATTGGAGAAGCCGGAAAAGGTACAAAGCTATTTACCATGCGAGGCAGCAATAGCTCACCAGTTTGGTCGCCCGATGGCGAAAAATTGACCTTTGTCTCAAGTCGCAGTGATCGGGCATATATTGGCATTTATCAAGGCAAAGACAAGCCAGTAATTTGGGCAGCGCCTGATTTTGATAGGGACTTTTCACCTCGTTGGTCTCCTGACAGCAAAAGCTTGGTTTTTGTTAGAAGACCCGGCAGCGGAGGCGAGCCTAATCCCATTGTGGAACGTACCCATTCCCCCTGGAAAATCATGCGCTATGATTTGGCTACTAACAAAGCAACTCAATTGTGGGAGGCTCCTAAAACCTTACGTGGCTCTTTGCCAAGAACCCACGGCGGCACTAATTTGCATTGGGCAGATGGCAAGATTGTATTTCTCTCTTACCATGATGGTTGGCCACATTTGTATGCTATGGATGAAAAAGGCGGCGAACCCACTTTATTGACCCCCGGCGATTTTATGGCGGAATACATTTCCCTTAGCCCTGATGGTAAGTGGTTGGTTTTTTCAGGTAATACAGGAAGCAACATTCATGACGAAGACCGCAGGCATATTGTAAAAGTATCCGTAGCCAAAGGTGAGATGGAAGTTGTGACTCCAGGCGTAGGCATAGAGTGGGCACCTGTAGTGATTGACAATGGTAAATCTATCGCTTGTATTACAGCAACGCCACAGTTGTCGCCCTTGCCTTCTATCGTACCTTTTGAAGGCGGTGAAATTAAAAGAATTGGGAGTGAATTAGTGCCAAAAGATTTTCCAGATGAAAAATTGGTGACTCCAAGGCAAGTTGTTTTTGGTTCTACCGATGGCTTGGAAATCCACGGTACTTTGTTTGAGCGGGAAGACATAAAAGGCCAAAAACCTGCCATCATCTACATACACGGTGGTCCTCCACGCCAAATGCTTTTAGGTTGGCATTATTCCTCTTATTATTCCAATGCTTATGCAGTAAACCAATACTTGGCCAATCAAGGCTTTGTGGTACTTTCTGTTAATTATCGTTTGGGTATCGGTTACGGCTATGAATTCCATTACCCGCCCAACACAGGTACAAGGGGAGCAGAAGAGTACAATGATATTGCCGCAGCAGGCGAGTGGCTGGCGTCTCTACCACAAGTGGACCCAGAGCGCGTCGGAGTTTATGGCGGTTCTTATGGTGGCTATTTAACGGCCATGGCACTTGGTAGAGATTCTAGATTGTTTGCCGCTGGAGTGGATATCCATGGGGTACATGACAGAACAGTCAATAGAGTAGGCAGATACTTGTATCCGAACCAATACGAGCAAGCGCCCGATGCGCAATATGCCGCTGAGGTCGCTTGGAAATCATCGCCTGTGGCTTATGTTGAAGGTTGGACATCACCCGTATTGATCATTCACGGAGATGATGACCGTAACGTACCTTTTAGCCAAAGTACAGACTTGGTACAAAGGCTAAGAAAGAAAGGGGTAGAAATGGAAACCATGGTGGTAGTAGATGACTCACACCATTTTATGTTGCATAAGAACCAACTAGATGTAAACAATGCTACGGTTGAGTTTCTGAAGAAACATTTGCAGAAAAAGGAGAACGGGAATCCGTGATACGGACTGAAAATAATAATACAGCCCACGACTTCAGTAGTGGGCTGCATGCCGTGGTCTGTATGCCCTAGGCTAAAATGTTTATATATTCACAATCACACCAAAATTCAATCTGCCTGCATTGCCAATTTGGTTGCCAGTGAGGTTTTCGTACAATTTGGCTTGGTAAATGGCTTGAAAAGTTACCGCATTTTTATTGATGTCTAAACCGATATCTCCAAAAAGCGTATCACCACCTGTTAGGTTTTGAATGTTACTATTCCAAACGTTGTTTCCTGCCGTTTCAAAATAAGCACCGAGCCTCGGTACTAAATTCCAATTTCCCAAACTTTTCTGATAAAAGAGCGCAGCTTGGGCATTAAAACTATTGGCAAACTGGTAACCATTTTCACCCAAGCCTGATTTCATAAAATTGGTACTGGCCGTAAAACCATATTTATTTACCATGTTAAAATATTGGTAATTGAAACGAAATATAATGGCCCAGGCACTACTACCCGGTTGTAAAATGGGGTCATGTAGTTCTCCGTTGCCTGTTTCCTTATTGTACTGCCCTGTAGGTAAATTAACTGCCAAACCAGGTCTGAATACATGGTTCCCATTTTTGCTTTCCAATCGAAACATATAATCTCCTGCCAAAACCAAATCGCCCAAACCTTTGGAGGTAAAGGTGCTATCGTGCTGTGGTCTTGGAGGCTCTATCACATTGGCATAATAGGCCACGTTTCTGCGAAAAGGCAAAATGGCCATTAGGTTGATTTTATTTTTAATCGTATGGTTGATGCGTAATTCCAAGGTTTGATAAGTCTCGTAATCGCGGTCATTTTTTTCGGCAAAAAAGCCAGCATCCTCAGGTTCGTGCATGGTGGCTTTACGCGGTATAAATAGATTGCCCGAATGTCCTAACTGCTGGTAACCATTGAACATACGGTATCTATAAAATACTCCAATAAAACTTTTCTGTTGTATGGTGTTGTATTCAAAAATATTACAAACATCACAGGCATTCGCCTCAAAAAAAGTGATGCTTACCATGAGAAAAAAGGCAAATATATGTTTCATGTTATAAGTCTTGATTGAATGGATTGCTCCACATAGGATTCGTTAAAAAACTACTGTCAGTAAGTGTGTTTAAAAAAGCAATGAGCGCTTGTTTGTCGTCTTTATTGAGTGGGATACCTACATTTCCATGTTCGTCTATCAATAGTTTATCTAATGATGGGCTGCGCTGAACACCAGAATTGTAATGTTCCAAAACGGCTTCTAAATCGCTAAATCGCCCATCGTGCATGTAAGGGGCGGTAAGTGCTACATTCCTCAAAGTAGGTGTTTTAAATCTACCTAAGTCTTCTGCATTTAGTGTAATTCTTGCCCTGCCCTGTGCCACTTCTTCAGGTCCTTCGGGAAAAGTACTGTCCAAGCCGTTGTTATGGTAATCAAAATCGGTAAAGAACAAGCCGCTGTGGCAGTTGCTACATTTCTCCTCAAAAAGTACCTCCCCTCTCAATTCTAATTCTGTAAATTGTAGTTGACCATCAGATTTAAGTACTTGATCATACTTGGCATTATCGCTGATCAATGTTCTTTGGAACTGCGCCAATGCCCTAGCTATAAAAGCCGCGTGGATGGTATCTACCTTAAAAACCTGCTTAAAGCGCGCTCGATAGTCGTATCTGTCTTCGAGTTTTTTCACCAACTCGGGGAGGTCAATGGCCATCTCATCGGGATGAGTGAGCGGAGCAAAAGTCAAAGACTCTAGATTTTTAGCGCCACCATCCCAAAAAAGTCCCTCGTGCCAAGCCAAATTGATCAAAGCTGGTGAATGCCTTTTGAGTGCTTTGCCACTATTGCCTCTGTTAGAAAGCGCCAAGCCATCAGTAAAAGCAATATGCTGCATATGACAACTCGCACAAGACAAATTATCCTTAGCAGAAAGTGCAGGGTCATAAAATAACATCCTACCCAACTCAACTCCTTCTTGCGAGATCGGGTTTCGCTCAGGATAGGGGATGCTGTCTGCCCAATAAACACTGCTAAAAGCTTGCTGCTCGCTAACGCTTTGTTTTTGGCAAGCTAACTGACCCAAGAGCAACACAGCTATGATATAGAAAAAAATTTCCTTCAATTTGAATGACTGGCTTTAAAAACCAATGAGGTTTTGTAAACTATTAATGCTGTTCGGGATGTCTTATCCCGAACAACTTTATTGTAGGATTTTCAACTAGACTTAATTCATAGCATTATTCTCTTCTCCCCATAGTACAAACATATCGGCATAGGCATTGGCTATTACCGTAGCTTTATCCACCGGGCCAAACATCACACCTGTAAACGTCTTTACTGGTTCAGATGGAGGGAAATTCAAACCCAAATCATTAAGATTGATTGCATTAAAAACCTCATCTGCCATTACATTAAAGTTGAGCGTAGTTTCCATTTCTCCGTTAATGGTAATGGCTTGAGCAAAGGTCTTTTCAATGGTTCGGTAGTTATCATCTTCCCCAATATGGAAAGAGAAATTGATATCGTTGTTCTCGGCTGTATTGAAATATTGGCCATCCCAACGGATAAATTTATAGCCTGAAGCCCAGCCCCAATCCATACCGATGCCTGCTTGTAAGTCGCCTTTTTCATAGGTATCTGTATTGGCATTGGTGGTAGGATCAACCCCAACAGAAAACGAAATGCCTGTGTAGGTGCCAGCGGGTATATCATTAATCTCAATCAACTCTCTAGGAACCTGACTATCGCTACGTTGACCCATAATATAATAGCTATCGGGCACTAAATAGCTGCTTCCGTCTTCTAGTTCAAGGGTTACATTGCTGATAATGTATTCAAATCTTGTAAAGCTAATTTGGTTATCAGTTGTACTAGAATAAGAAAAATTAGGGGATACATTTATATTTTCTGTGTCAAACTTACTTTCCATTAAAATGGTGAGCGAACCGGGTTCGGTAATCTCATCCACGGTATCGCTATTGTTACACGAGGTAAATAAAAAAATACCTAAAAAAATGCTCGTAAAAAGTGAATATGTATATTTCATATCTTTGATATTTCTTTGATGATAAAATGGTACTTAAAGTTGGTTTATAATCTTAT
>CAKZMZ010000149.1 GCA_937129345.1 uncultured Thalassovita sp.
TATTCTGAACAGGTTTTTGCTTGTAATTTCTCATATTCAATAATACAAAAAAGCCCGGAGTAAACCCCGGGTTTTATTTTCTATGAGTTTTTGAACGCAATAATGAACGTGGACTCTTTTAATTTTTAGGAATTGCTAAGCCCTCTATAATTACATTTACCATGTTATTTTTCTTAGGCTCAAGCTTTCCGGTTTTATTGGCAGAGAGCTCATTGTCCATTTCTCCTTTTTCTGCCCTTATAAAGTAAACTTTCTCATCTAACTTTTTAAATTTTACCTCTCCTTTGGCGTTGGTCTTGCCCAAGTCTACAACGTTCTCATCATTTTTATAATCCTCTTCAGAACCGTAGATTTTTACAATTGCATCTGACTGTACATTGCCCTTATCATCTAGAACGGTAATTTCTAAATTGGTTGGGAACAGTTGGGCATCTGCTGTGTTGATGCTATAAATACCTAAAATTAATGCGAAACTTAAAAATATTTTTTTCATATCTGTTTTATCATTTAAGATTAATTACAAAATAAAATCTTTTTTTTGTAATGCGTGTTGAACAAAGCAATATATTCTTTTCCATACAATCAAATATTAAACTACTATGAGTTTTTTTAAGAACATATTTAACAGTTCTGATGCTGATAAAGGCGAAAAAGGTTCCCAAGAGGCATTAAATTGGAAGGTACTGCAAACAGAGGAGGCATTGGAAGCATTGACCAAAACATCCGAGGAAAAGCCAGTTATAATTTTTAAGCACAGTACTTCTTGCTCAATTAGTGCCATGGCTAAAAATAGACTTGAAAGAAATTGGCAAGTGCCTGCCGACAAAGCCGACGTTTATTACCTCGATTTAATTGCTTTTAGAAATGTATCAAACAAAATTGCCGAAAAGTTTAGTGTAATGCATGCCTCGCCCCAAGTATTGGTTATCAAGAACGGCGAGGCCGTTTACGATAATTCGCACTATGGCATAGATGCAGGAGAAATTGCAAAATTGCTTGATTGATTTACTATTCTAAAAAATAAATTCTTACACAAGAAATTGATAAATAGCCCTTGATTTACCTCTTGGGCATTTTTTTAGTATTTAGACAAATCCACTTTTGTGTCTGCCTGAAATTTTTCTAGAGCTTTGTGCCTGTAAATTAGCTCTGTAAAGAAATTGTTTCCGTTTCTGGCATCAAAGGCTTTTGCCAGAAAATCGAGTTCTTTTTCTATCCAGTTCAGCAATTCGGAGCATGTATACTCACCTTCCTTTTTATAAATGGGCAGTTTGTTTGGTAAGTGTAAGGCAGTGATTTTATCATTTTCCCTGCTGTAAGTCCTCAAAAAAAACGTTGCTGATAAATAGTACAAAAAAGACAAACCCTTGGCATGCCCCATGGTCGCTCTTTTAAAAAATTGCCTAAAGTTATTCAGTGCATCTTCGAGATTGAGCGTTGCGACCAAAATGAATAAAAATTTATAGCCAGACCAAAGGTGGTTGTACTCCAAACTGCCCTTGAGTCTTTGTGCGTGGGTAAAGCAATAGGCGCAGTAATCGATATTGTTCTTAGCAAGAAAGGAGGTGCTTATTGCAGCAAAAGGAGCGTGTTCTTCTTGTTGGTGAGGAAAACCCGTGAGCATAGGCTGCGCCAGTTCTATGGCCCTGTCATGATCCCCCAAATGATCGGCATAGGTTATTTCTGCATAGGCATCTAACGCTTTGGCCTCATTTATTGCTGGCCCGGGGGCAGCAGTTTTTGCTTTGCTAAGGTATTCCTCGGCTTCTTTTTCTCTGCCCATTTCGAGCATGGTATGCCTGCCCAATCTGTAAGCCTCTTTAAGAGAGTAGCCAGTGTTCAAATACCACTCTTCCATCTCGGCGAGTACTTGTCTTACTTGCGTTAGGGAGATGTTGGGAAATTCAGTAATACCATTGATGACTGCCATGTACAAAATTAGCATGGCGGGTTGGTTTATGATTTCAGGATGTTTTTTTGCCTGTTCTACCAGCCAAGGGAAAGTAGATAAGCTACTATCATGAAAGCCAAAACGAAAGCTAGAAAGTAGATACTGTGCCCTCGTCTCAAACTGTAAGCCGATATTTTTTTCTAAATCGGCTAAGTGAATAGACTTGCTTAACAAATCGAGCACCCTTTCAGGAGAGAACTCATTAGCAGCGAGCCTTAAAAGTTTTTGTATTTCCGATACTCTTTCGTCCATAATAGCAATACTTGTTAAAATCAATTAAATTGAGGCATCATATTATTTCTATGATAGCATCTCCTTTATTATCCAACTGATTTAATTGCCCATGGGTTATCGTATCTCTTCCATTTCAACTACATTCTCTTTAATGTATGTGGTTTTCTTTATATTCTTTAATTACCTCGCTCAGGCCCAAAACGAAAAGCATACAGCTTTTGAAGTTGGTACAGTTGCCCAATTGGAGCAGACACAGCCCATCTTTAATACACAAAAGCCCTTAGAGGTGAGCTTGTCTTTTGATGTAAAAAAATTGATGCGCGGCAAGTACAAGGAAGATTACCAGCCTGCAACCTTAGTGTATCAGCGTCAAGATGAAGCGGGACTTGCCTATGATACCGTACAATTGAAAATTAAGGCAAGAGGAAATTCAAGAAAGCGCTTATGCCAATTTCCTCCTTTAAAATTAAATTTTGCCCCCAAGAAAACACCCCAAGGCCATTTTTCTGGCTTAGACAAAGTAAAGCTAGTAGCGTATTGTAAAAATAGTGAGTTGTATGAGCAGTATATTCTTAAGGAATACTATGCTTATAAGCTTTATGAGGTTTTTTCAAATAGAACCTTTAAGACAAGACTTTTGCGTGTAACTTACCTCGATACAAAAAGGAAAAGAAAGCCGGTGGTAAGGTACGGATTTTTGATAGAAGACGAAGATGAGGTAGTAGAAAGGCTGAATGTTTATACCTACGAAACCAATCAGATACATCCCAACAATTGCGATAAAGTAGCTACTACAACATTGGCACTTTTTCAGTATATGATTGGGAATACAGATTGGTCGGTGGCCAAACAGCATAACATAAGATTATTTGTGCCCGATCAAGCACACGGCGAAACCAGACCATTTGCCATTCCTTATGATTTTGACCACAGTGGTCTTGTTAATGCACACTATGCTATTGTAAGCAAAACGCTACCTGTAAATAAGGTTACAGAAAGGTATTATTTAGGCTATTGCTGCGAGGAAGAGATTGTAGAAGAAGTAGTAGCGCGCTTTGCTAACAAAAAAGATGAAGTATTTGAGATATTTGAGAACGATACTTTTTTAAGAGACAAGGAAAAGCAACAGGCCATTAATTATCTTAATGACTTTTATGCTAAGCTAGAAAAACCTCAACAAATCAAAGCTCTTCTTGGTAAGCAGTGTAAGTAATAAATGCCTGTTTCTATAAAATTTGGTATAGCTTGCAGTCTGTAAAGTAACTAAACCAGATATTCTACCCAATAATATTGATTCATGCCTTATTATGAAATGTTGGGCGCAGTGTTTAATTTGGCTGCTTCTATCATGAAAAAGTACCTTTTTGTTGCCATATCGCTTCTTTTTTCTCAGATTGCTCTAGCACAAATCAACTATTTTAAAAATATAGGAGCTGAAGAAGGGCTTGATCAGGGATTTGTATATGCAATTAGCAAAGGCCCTAAAGGCTATTTGTGGCTGGGAACTAGCAATGGATTTAAAAGATACAATGGCCGCCAAATCTACTCAACCTCCCATTTGTCTCTACCGCAGCAAAATGCTTCTGCTAGCTTATTATCTTCAGACAGTGTGCTATGGCTTGGGTTCTTCGACGGTACTATAGCTAAGGTGGTCCATGGCGATTCTGCACTGGTATACGACGATATTTTTTCAGAAAAGGTGAGTGCTGTCGTAGAGTCTGAATACGGAGCAGTTTTTTTTATTGGACAGCAAGGTAGCATAGGCAGGTACTTTAATGGTAATTTTACGATCATGCCCCCACCCGAAGAAGGCTTGTTTTTTTACGATGCTCTTCATTTTTCTAAAACTGATTTTTACGTAGCATCAGAAAAAGGTTTATTGGCGGTAGAATTTAATTCTACCTCTTACCAATATACAGTAGCGTATGAGAGTGCCGTGCTTTCCCTTTGCAAAAAAGGTAATCAATTATTTGCGGGCAGTAGAAATGGCATTATTACTCAAAGTATTAATAAAGAGGAAGATTTTCTGCTTAGAAAAATAAATGCCGCTGTTAACGATTTACTGATTGACTCTTTAGGCCACTTATGGGCGGCGACCAATGGAACTGGGCTATTGCGCTTTAAAAAGGCAGAGCAACTCAGTGGAATAAGCTCATTTAACAGGACAAGTGGTCTTTCTTCTGATTACTTGGTTAGCCTAGGCTTAGACCGAGAAGGTAATATTTGGGCAGGTACCGCTGGCGATGGTCTTTGCATGTTTATCAATGATGCATTTGCTTACCAACATAAAAATATTGCTAAAGAAGGCATAAATACCTTGAGCAGCAACGGACAGGGCCTGTGGGTTGGCACAAATGCAGGTCTCTTTTATGTTCAAAAGGATCAGGTGGCTACTTATTTATCTGGGCAGGTTATTACAGCAGTGCATCAAGATAGTTCGGGTAACATTTGGGTTGGAGTTGCAGACTCAGGTCTGCGATTAAAGAAAAAAAATGCTTCTCGATTTGAGACAGTTTCATTGACTGATTGGCCAGAAATAGACATTGTAAACAGTATAGATACAGACAGTAGTGGCCATATTTGGATTGCCACAAGATTGAACGGCTTATTGAGACTATCGCCTAACTTAGATGATTTTGAGCAATACGGCATAGCCAATGGCCTACCTCATAACAACATATATCAAGCCCTGTGTGGCAAAGATGGTAAGGTATGGGTTGGCAGTTCTGCTGCTGGTGTGGGTTATTTAAAAGATGGCGACTATTTTCCCTTACAATTAAATGAGCAACTAAATAGGTTCGAAGTTAAAAGTCTGTTGGAGTCTGCGAATGGAGATATTTGGTTAGGCTCAAATGGAGGTGGATTGTTTAAGTATACTCAAGACAGCGTTGTGCATTTTACCGAAAAAAATGGCTTATTAAGTAGCTATATAAATATGTTAGGGCAAGATGCGCAAAATAACCTTTGGATAGGTACTAGCCAAGGAATTCATATATGGGATGAGGCCCTTAACAATAAGCGCAGCTATGCAACTAGCTTAAAGAACTGGCAATCTTTTAAAGTAAGAGCGCATATTTTTACTGTTACAGATCAATACGTATGGCTTGGAACAGATGCTGGGCTGTTGCAATTTGACGCTAGCAAGGAGCAAGCTATGCAGGTAGCGCCTTTAGTTCATTTGATTGACGCCGAATTAGATGGCGCCTCAGTGCTCAACAATAAAAACTTATCGCTCCCGTATGGCGATTACCGCTTAAAACTTGAGTTTGAGGCCATTTATTTTGGAATACAACAAGATGTGGCCTACAGGTACCAACTATCTGGCTTCGAAAACAACTGGAGTGCATATTCAGAAAGAAATTTCGCTGAGTACCCTAAATTGAGCGCAGGTAATTATGAGCTTTTGTTGCAGGCAAAAACTTCTGATAAACTGCAAAGCAATGTTGCCAGCCCTCTTAAATTAGATATTGCCAAGCCTTTTTGGCAACAACTGTGGTTTTACCTCATAGCATCTGCTGTATTGCTCGTAACTGGTTTCAGCATACATCAATACCGACTCCAAAGGCTTCGTAGGGCCAATAAAATGCTCAGTTTAAAAGTTGCTGAAAAAACAAAGGCACTGGCAGAGGAAAAAGATAAGCTTGAAGAAGCCTATAAAAAATTGGTTCAGCTTGAAGGATTTAAGGAATCTATGAATAGCATGATTGTACATGATTTAAAAAACCCGCTCAATCTTGTTATAGCACTTTCAGATGAGAAGTCTCAAGTTTATGAAGCAGGAAGGCAAATGCTCAACATGGTTTTAAATATTTTAGACGTAAACCGTTTTGAGGAAGCCAAGGTAGCTTTGAGCCTTCAAAAAATAAAGTTGGCAGCCTTGGTGCAAAATGCTATAGAGCAGGTAAGCATTATTGTACAGCAAAAGCAGATCAAGATAGAAAACGACTTTCACGAAGGTTTGGTGGTAGAGGTGGATGCAGACATTGCCACACGAGTAATGGTTAACTTACTTTCTAATGCAGTTAAGTACTCGCCTGCAGGTAGTAAAATAACAATTTCAGCCACAAAAGAAGAACAAAGGGTGAAAATTAGCGTAGCCGATACGGGATATGGTATTTCCCAAAAGGAGATTCCCTTTATCTTTGATAAATTTAGGCAAGCGGACAATCACTCCGAGATGACCATGCGCTCTAGTGGCTTAGGACTCACGTTTTGTAAACTTGCTGTTGAGGCCCACGATGGAGAAATCGGTGTTGAGTCTGAAGAAGGCCAAGGTTCTGTTTTTTCATTTTCGGTAATGGGAGAAGAAGCCTTAAGTCAGAGGCATCAACCTAAAGTAAAACCAATAGAAGAACACATTGCCCTAAATAAAAGCGATTTATATGTACTCAATGCATTTAAACAAAATTTTAATGGGCTTGAAGTGTATGATACCAGTAAAAACTTAGAGCTGATTGCTTCTATCCCCTCTGAGACCGATACTATAAAATCGTGGAAAGAAGCTCTTAAACAGGCAGTTATCGCCTTTAATGAATCTAATTATCGAGATTTGCTCCAACAACTAAAGCAAGAACAAACTAATAATAATTCTTCCGGTTAGGCTCCTTTATTTTTTTCCATTAAAAAGATAGTAAACCTTTCTCCGTTGTTTTCCTAATGAAGAAAACAGCGAAAAAATTTGCTAAAAAAGCTTGGCTACTCCTTTTTTTTAATGGACTCATTGCTTCTTGCGGATTTGCCAACTTTGCTATAATCTCCAATAATACTTCTGATGAGTTCTTTGCGCAGTGGGTTACATTCATTGCCGTAGTTTCTTTTTTTGAAATGCTTCGCTCAGGCTTATTGCAAGCTGGTTTTATAAGATTGATGCTGGTTGGAAAAGATGCTTCGGCAGATTCTAAAAACACCTTTTTTGTTGCCTTTCTTTTGAGCGCAATTATTTCGTTTGCAGTGGCTTTACTTATTTTTATAGTTGGTTTTTTCGATCTTCCTACTGCTTTTATTTTAACAGTAAAATTCTTTCCATTTTTCTATGTAATTTCTTTGCCGAGAAGTTTTTTGCTTTGGTATTTACAAGGTAAGAGAATGTACTCAGCGTATTTCTTGGTGCAGTTCATCACCTTTGGGGGCTTTCTTGTTTTTCTTCGATTCTTTTCTGAGCAAGAGCGATATATCTTTGAGGTTTACACTTTTTTGCATGCCCTTGCTGCTTTGCCATTAATTTTACTCTTAATAAAGCTACCAGTAGGCTCCTTCCATTTAGAAAAAAAAACAGTGGAAGCATTGCTCAACTTTGGTCGTTACAGTTTAGGTACTCAACTGATGTTAAATATGCTCAAAAACACGCATGTTTTTATGATTGGTTACTTCTTAGGGCCTAGTAGTGTAGCTTTATACGCCATTCCATTGAAATTAACAGAGCTTTTTGATGTGGTACTCAGAACGCTTACAACACACATATATCCTGTACTAATCAAAAATTTTGGCGAAGGAAGAAAAAAAATATTTTCAACACTAGTGGCTAAATATATAGCTATAAGTACGCTATTTTTTTTGCTGCTAGCGGGTCTTCTATTTGTTTTTTCTTCACCTTTGCTCAGTTTTTTAGGTGCGAGCGATAGTTGGTTCATTACACTCATTCTATCTTTTTTCCTTATATCGAAAGTACTAGAGCCGGCCATAAGAATTTCGGGAGTTGCACTAGAGGCAATCAATCAACCTAATTATAATCTGTATAGGTATGCTTTTATGTGTGTGATGA
>CAKZMZ010000150.1 GCA_937129345.1 uncultured Thalassovita sp.
GAACTCTTTGTAATCCTTCAACTTATATTTGTAATATATCTACCTAAGTAGTTACGTTTTTTTAATGCTTTTGTTAAATCTGTATTGCAAATATACAGACTTAAGCATTTCTTGTAATTAGATTTCAGAATAGTTAAGTAAACAAAACATTAAAAATCGGTAGTACGCTAAAAAAAATCAGAAGTATTAAATTGAAGGATTTAAGGTATTTTTTATTTCTTGTGAACAGCGTTCTGCTGTTTCCATAGCTCCATGCAATGTAGCGGCATGACCATTAAAATTTGTTGCCTCACCACCGAAAAATATACGTTTTCCAATAGGTTTGGCCAGAATTTCTCTCATGCCTTCTGATTTTAGAGAATCGAAAGAATAGGCACCCTCAATAAATTTTTCTTTCTTCCAATCCATAACAAAAGAATCTATTAGGTTTTCAGATGCTACCTTGTTCCCGAAAATCGAATCAAGTTCTATTACGAGTTCCTTAACTGCGAGGTTGCTTTTATTGCGAAAACTTTCTGCAAATTTTCCCATAAAATAACCTACTAAAATATGGTCATCGCTATTGCTTCCTGGAAACATCTGATAGTACAAGGGACAAAAGGAAGTACCGTAAAGTTCCCACAAGGTTTCGTGCCAAAACTTTCTTTTAAATTTTAAAAATACCTTAATGCCAGAATCGATGCCCAAGGTATCTATTGCGGTTATTTTTTCTTTGGGTAAGTTAGGTGTAAAGGTGATATATTTTTTTTTGAGTATGCTCAAAGGTACGGTGCATACTATGTACTGAGATTTAAATTTCTTGCCATTTTCCAATTCTATAGATACAAATTCATCGTTTGTACTATCAATATTTTTAACTATGTGGTTGAAATGCAGATTCTTGCCAATGCATTCTATAAACTCTCTTAACAAGTTGAGCATTGGTACCTTAAGCTTGTAATTTCTACTGCCTGCTTGCCATAAGGCGTCGTTTTTTGCCAAGCTTTTGAGCCCGATTTTTTCGTTAGAAGTGCCATACTCCATACCAAATACTGCCAAGATATCTTTGGTAGGCTCATAATATGGCTGTTTTGCTAAAAAATCCTCAACAGATATTTCTTCGTCTCTGTATTGCCAAGCATTTTCCATAAAGTCGAATGCTTTGGCTACAGCATCGTTTTTGGCGGCCTCAAATTCAGAGAGTAGCTTGCCTTGCCACCAAACGAAGTTTTTTCCTTTGATGGTGACAATTTCTTCATCAAAGTACTCGGCTAAATCGTACAACAACGATTTTTTGCCTTGAATAAATTCTGCGCCAAGCTCAATAGGGGTTTGTGCGAAACCTGTTAAGCTTTTGATGCGGCCACCATAAGTAGATCCTGCCTCCAAAACGCTTACTTTGTAACCTTCATTGATCAAAAGATAGGCTGTGTAAAGTCCAGCGATACCAGCACCGATAACTATTACCTCTGTTGCCTTATTTTCTGCCATTCAAATTTTTATCTTAGAAATTCTAAATCTAAATTTTTTAAGCCTTGAGAAAAAGCTTTTTGTACGTATCGTGCTTCATAGATGCCTTAAAGCAAAAGATTTTGCAATAAAACAATAATCAATTTAACTTTAAGAAGACAGTTGTGCTTTATTGGTTTTGTTCAAAATATACAAATAAACTCCTCACAAATAAATTACTATGAAAAATACATGGCTCATAAGCATATTTTTCTTGCTATTGATTTCTGTAGCTTGCCAAGTTAAAATTGAGCGCTTTAGTGAGGAGAAACCCTACGCAATTATAATTGAAAAGTACAGAAGCCCTGAGGATGCTTGGGAATCCTTGCAAAGAGCCCGAGATATGGGCATTCCTATTTATATGGCACATGTAAATGAGGAAGAAACAGGTGCTTGGTATATGTTACTTACAGGAGCCTTCAAAACTTTAGAAGAGGCCATTGCACAAAGAATCGGTTATGAAGACGATTATAGTTTTTTGTATTTAGATATTGTCAACTACAATCAAGTAAGTAGGCACCAACTTGTTTATGTAGACGAATATAAGCCGATAAGCTTGCCCGATTCTATTGCATCTCCTGCTTACACCGAGCATCTAGTAAACCTCCTAATGCATGCTCCATACAACAAATCTTATCGTCTAGAAGATGTAAAAGTGGTACAGACCAATGATAGCATAGATGTTTTAAGGCGTACTTCTTTGCGAACCAACGTATTTGATATGCCTAGGGGCGTTTACCCTCCAAGTGTAATCAACGAGGCTGATGTTCTGACAGAGATTATTTATTACGATGAATTGATTGGGCAAAGGTACACGGTAGACGTAGTCGCATTAAAGCCTAGCCATGGTTTTGGTGCAGATGTAAGCGAAGCATTTGCGGAAAAGATAATTGGCACCCGCGATTATGAATTTGAGGAAATGTTGCCAAGGGAGTTTCAAGGAAATTTAAATCTAAAAGGATTTGCTGTAAACATAGAACCACAAAAAGGAAGAGTCTACAGATATTTGGTGCTGCACGACATTACAGGCAAGTATTTGTACCTGATACAATCAACTAAAAGCTCCCAAGAAAATATAGATTCGTTTGCCAAATCTATTGGCGAAGCAAACGGGCTTTTATCTTATCCTGCGCTATTCGAAAAGCTTTCAATTCTTAAAGAAGCGCCTAATGAGCAAGGGCACTTGGCCTATATCCACTACAGGATTTTAAATGAGGTGCCCGGTAAAACAGGTGCTTTTATAGAAAAACATACTAAGACCAACTTTGTGTTTTTTAGTCCTGTAAAAGGAGAATGGGAGTTTACCGCATCGAGATACTTTGATCCTACTACCATAAATACCATTTTTACCAATGTTTACACGCCTTACAGACGCAATAAAAAAGATTCTATAGAAGTACAGCAAAACCATGCTTGGCTAACTACTTTAAGAAGAAGACACCCCGATACCAGAAAATATGTGGATTTTCCCAATGAGATACAGTTCGCCAATGATAAGTTTATTTTCGTAATTTCTAACAAACGCTATGCATTGCTAGAACAAGACGAGATGATGGACTTTTTAAATCGGTTGGATTTGAGTCCTAGATTTAAAACCAAAAAGGGATTTTTAGAAGATTTATTGGCTAACTGATTTTTTTGCGATTGCTTTATAGTGGTCAATGGCATTTACTCTCCGTAGTACCTCACAAAATTCTTATTGGTTTCGTACAATTCTAAGCTGTGCATTTGGGCTCTGTCAGATACTTTTGCTAGTTCAGTTTCTAATATCTTCCAAAACTCTACAATCAAGTTTTCGCAACTGGTGAGCTTACCTCGCATAAAATCTACATCTAAGTTGAGGTTTTTGTGGTCTACTTTTTTAATGATGTGCTCTTTAATGATGCCTCCCAAGACTTTTAAATCTATAACAAAGCCCGTTTCAGGGTCAGGTTCGCCTTTTACCGTTACGATCAACTCAAAGTTATGTCCATGCCAATTTTCATTAGCACATGGGCCAAATACAGACTCGTTTTTTTCTTTAGACCAAGCAGGATTGTACAGCTTATGAGCCGCATTAAAATGTTCCTTTCTACAAATATGTACCACCATGGCAGTCTTCTTCTCTACATTAAAAAAGCAAAATTATATCTTAAAGGCCTATAATTGCAAATCGCTATGTGCAGCGAAAAACTTTTATAAGTTCTGAAATTCTATCTTTCTGTTAACGCGATTGATGTAGTAAGGATAACGATTGTTGAGGGTATCGAATTCCAAACCTTTTTGGTAGGCTTCCAAAGCTCTGTCTAAATCGCCTAGTACGTATTCGTTCAAATAGCCCAGTTCATAATACCCGTTTTCTATGGCAGGGTTTTGTTCAAGTACTTTTTCGTACAAACGATTGGCCTCGGTAAAATCACCACTTTTCATACGATATCTCGCTATTTTTATCCCGGGCTGCCAATGCGCATCTTCCGTATAAGATTTTTCAAACCAATAGATAGCAGAATCTGCCATCCCTCTTTGCTCAATCAATGCTCCGAGGTAATAAGAGAATTTTGCATCAGGCTCGTTATTTTTGAGGTATTTTTCAGAAATGTCTAAGGCCTGTTCGTATTCTTCATATTCATTTAATAGAGCGATAAATGTGTTATAGGGTTCTTTTTCTTGTGGCGCCAACTCAATCGCTTTTCTGAGATATTGAAAGGATGCAGCCGTATCGTTTTGGTTAGCATAAATTTTACCACATAAAAAAGTTGCGTTGTAGTTGTTCGGCTGCTTTACCAAAACTTTTTGTAAGTATCTTAAAGACTCTACCTCATTGCCTATTTGTTTATAAAGTTTGCCCAAAAGCAGATTGAGTTCTAAAGAGTTTATCCCTTTGTTAAGCGCAAAATTGGCTGACTGCATTGCTTCAGCAGTATTTCCTTGAAAGAAATCAGCTTTCGCTTTTACCACATAATATTCAGCATTGTTCCTATCTAGCGATAAGGCCCTGTTGATATCTCTTAAAGCAGCAGGCGTTCTGTTTACGGTAAGGTAAAGCCTTGCCCTTTCATAATGTAAGGGTGCTAAGTCTTCTTCGTCTATCATTTCTGTTAAGTAGGCAATCCTCTTTTCAGGATCTAAATTTTGAGCATTGGGAGGTGGTAACATCTTATCTTGTACGTCTACTTTTTCGCCACAAGACTGCAAAAGGCTAAGAAAAGCCATTACCCCCAAAAAAATTAAAAAAGTCTGCCTCATTAAAAAATTTCTTTGAATGTTTAAGCATCAATTCACATTGGTAGCTTTTCTATTTTACTTCCTTCTCTTTTTTAAGTTCTTGTAATTTGAACATTTCATCGCGAAGTCGAGCAGCTTCCATAAAGTCTAATTCCTTAGCGGCCTTCTCCATTTTTTTCTGGGTCTGTTTTATGAGTTTATCCAGTTCTTCTACATCCATGTAAGCGACTACGGGATCTGCAGCTGCACCTTGTTCTTCTTCTATGTAATAGTTTTTTACCGTTTTCTTAGAATCGGCCACCTTGGTTTGCCCTAAAATAGATTCTTTGTTTTTGCTCACACTCATTGGTGTGATGTTGTTATCCTCATTAAACTTGATTTGTTTTTCGCGTCTTCGGTTTGTTTCATCTATGGCCTTTTGCATCGATTCTGTCACCTTGTCTGCATACATCACCACTCGGCCCCTTACATTTCTAGCTGCCCTACCAATGGTTTGTATCAAAGAGCGCTCATTTCTCAAGAAACCTTCTTTATCGGCATCCATTATGGCTACTAGGCCTACTTCCGGCAAATCCAACCCTTCTCTAAGTAGGTTTACGCCTACCAATACATCAAAAACGCCCAAACGAAGTTCTCTTAAGATCTCTACCCTGTCTAGGGTTTTTACTTCTGAGTGGATGTACCTGGCTTTTACCCTAATTTTATCGAGGTACTTTGAGAGCTCTTCGGCCATTCTTTTGGTTAAAGTTGTGACCAGTATGCGATCGCCCATTTTTATGGTCTCGTCAATTTCTTCGAGTAAATTATCAATTTGATTTACGCTTGGGCGGATAAAAATTTCTGGGTCGAGTAGGCCTGTAGGCCTAATAATTTGCTCTACCACAATCCCTTCAGAACTTCTCAATTCGTACTCACTTGGTGTGGCGCTTACATAAAGTACTTGATTAATTTTGTCCTCGAACTCGTTAAAAGTGAGCGGTCTGTTATCTAGTGCAGAAGGCAATCTAAAACCATAATCGACCAAAGAAACTTTTCTGGCGCGATCGCCGCCCCACATGGCGCGCACCTGTGGAATGGTTACATGGCTTTCATCAATGACCATTAAATAATCGTCTGGAAAATAATCCAATAAGCAAAAGGGCCTCTGTCCTGGTTTGCGCCTGTCAAAGTACCGGGAATAATTTTCAACACCTGAGCAGTAACCCAACTCTCTGATCATCTCTAAATCGAATTCTGTTCTTTCTTTGAGTCTTTTGGCCTCTAGGTATCTTTTCTCCTTTTCAAAAAGGGCTACCTGTGCCACCATATCGTCTTGTATTTCTCTTATGGCTTGATGCAGTACGTCTTTTCCAGTTACAAAAAGGTTGGCAGGAAAAATGGAAATGGCACTTTCAGAGGATATTTTTTTACCTGTATCAGGTTCTATTCTGTGGATATCTTCAATTTCATCTCCCCAGAAATACAAACGATAGGCAAAATCTGCATATGCCGGATAAATATCTACTGTATCGCCTTTTACCCTAAAACTACCTCTAGTAAATTGTGCTTCGGTTCTGTTGTAGAGAATATCTACCAAAGAAAAAAGTAATTGATTTCTAGGGATTTCATCACCTTGCTTTATGCGTACTACATTTTTACCAAACTCATCGGGATTGCCAATACCATAAATGCAAGAAACCGAAGCAACAACAATTACATCGCGTCTGCCAGAGAGTAGGGCAGAAGTAGCCGCTAGTCTCAATTTTTCAATTTCCTCATTGATCGCAAGGTCTTTTTCAATGTAAGTATCGGTATTTGAAATATAGGCTTCGGGTTGGTAATAGTCGTAGTAAGAAATGAAATATTCTACGGCGTTGTCTGGGAAAAACTGCTTAAATTCTCCGTAGAGCTGGGCAGCCAGGGTTTTGTTGTGGCTGAGGATCAGGGTAGGCTTATTCACCTCTGTGATCACATTGGCCATGGTAAAGGTCTTA
>CAKZMZ010000151.1 GCA_937129345.1 uncultured Thalassovita sp.
CTGCCTGTCACGCAGGGGGTCGCGGGTTCGAGTCCCGTCTGTTCCGCCAAAATTCCCAAGGGTGTTGCCTTTGGGAATTTTTTATTTTTAGCACGCTCTTTTTTTGATACATCTAAAAAGATTTTTTACCTTATGGGTAAAGTTCAAAAACTCTAAAAAATAGTGCAAATCCCTCCTTTCTCATTTGGTTTCGGTGACCGTTTTTCTCTACATGGCCATGCGTTTGTAAAAGCAATAAAAGAATTGCAAGCAAATGGTATCAATATTTTTCCCGTTTGGAACAAGTCGCATACCGAATATAAAAGTACTGCAGATACACCTAAGCAAATGTATCTCTCCATAAAAAACTGCGCGCAGGAGGCTTCATTAAACCAAGGCTTTGGTTTTGATGCCGATCACGTAACTATGGAGAACATAGACCGCTACATTGCCGATTGTGATTATTTTACTATAGATGTATCTAATTATATTAGAAAACTAGCGCCATACGATGAGATGGACACCTTTATAAAAGGAAACCAACGATACATTGGCAGGTTAGAGGTGCCCGGTATGAACGATGCTTTCCATGTATTCGAAAATGTAATCACTTCTTACGCGGGTATGTATTTGCTGGCTGCCAAAAAAGCAGGTGAACTATATCATTACATCAAAGAAAAGAAAGCAGATAAGCCCTTTATTACGGAGATTTCGATGGATGAAGTAAATTACTCACATAGCCCCTTAGAGCTTTTTTTCATATTAAATGCCCTATCGTTCTATGATGTAAAGTTTCAATTGATTTCGCCCAAATTTATCGGTCGCTTTAATAAGAATATAGACTATGTAGGCAAACTGCCACAATTTGAAGCTGAACTTGATATGTATATCAAAATAATCAAGTTTGCTGTGGATGAGTTTGGCCTAGACCCCTCGTTAAAATTGAGCCTGCACTCTGGTAGCGATAAATTTTCTGTATATCCCATTATCAATAAAATGCTCCGTAAACATCAGGTTGGTATTCATGTGAAAACCTCTGGCATAGGTTGGCTCAGTTCATTGATTGTACTTGCATCAAAAGGCGGCGAGAATCTTGATATGGTAAAAACCTTTTATACTGAAGCTTATCAAGATTTTTCTAACATCATTACCCATTACGATAAGGTTACCGACATAAATAAAAGCAAATTACCTACTGAAGAAGAAATCAAAACTTGGTCTGCTGAAAAATTTGTTCGCGCATTGGATAACACGGTATCTGATCAGGGGTATAACCCAACTTTGCGGCAGTTTATGGCTTGTGCTTACGGAGTAGTGGCCAATAAGAGAGATAAATACGAAAAAGCAGTTAAAGATCACTTAGAGGAAATCGACCATAAAATAGCTTATTATTTGGTGGAGTTACACTTGAAACCACTTTTTGCAGGCGTTAATTGATCCTAAAACCAATTACCAAAACATCGTCGATCTGTATTTGTTTTTGGCCATTGTTGAACATCCATTTTTCTAGCTCTGAGTTAAGCACGCTCTGTTGTTCTTCAAAAGGAAGCAAATGGATTTCTTCTAATAACTTCATCAAGCGCTTTTTTGTAAATTTCTTACCGCGTTCTTCTGGCCCACCAAATTGATCTTGGTAACCATCTGAGAATATGTAGAAATAACCTGGTTCGTCTAGCTCAATAAGATGGTTTGTAAAAGTATTTTGGTTTGGCTTTCTCTTTTTGCCCCCTACCGACATTCTATCGCCTTTTATTTCAAAAGTTTCGTTGCCCTTAAAATAAATCAGGGGATTTCTGGCGCCTGCAAACTCAACAGTAGGCTTTTGATTGAACAATTCTAGTTTTTGCGGATGATTGTCTATCACACAGAGCGCAATATCGAGCGTATCGCCGTTTTCGGTGAACTCACTTTTAAACGTGGTTTTAAACTTTTTGTCCAACTCATTTAAAATTTCTGCAGCTGAGGTAATGCCCTTTATGTACACTGTTTCATAAAGCAAGCGTTCGCCTATTAATGACATAAACGCCCCCGGCACACCATGCCCCATGCAATCTACCGCCGTAATAATGGTCTTGTAATCTTTTTGCAGGTACCAATAAAAGTCACCGCTCACCACATCTTTGGGCCTAAAATAGATAAAGGCATCTTTGATTACCGAGTTGAGTTCATGTATTTGAGGCAGAAGAGAATCTTGAATCCTTTGAGCATAATTGATGCTTGCTTCTACTTGTTTGTTTTTATACTCTAAATCTTTATGAACTTTTGTAAGCTGTTGGTTGGCTTCCTCTGCTCTGTATCTAAGATTGTGCTCATTTTGTAAGGCCTGTTCTACTTTTTTCTTAGTGTTTACCAAGGTGAGATTGGCCTCAAGCAAGGCTTCAGAACTGTTCATGGCTTCTTCTTGTGCAGAAGCCAATTCTTCATTTATTTTACTCAACTCTTCTCTCTCCTCTTCTACCTTAGCAAAAAGCGCTGATATTTTATTTACCGCCGGCCTAAACACCCAAATGCCAATGGATAACAATACAACCAAATTAATGAGCATAATGATCAAAACTGCATTTTTTAAAAATGCTTGATTGTGGCTGGCCTCCAATTCGTATTGGTAGGTTACTTGGCTCATCAATTCTTGAAAGTACACTTCGTTTTCTAGCAGTACATCAATTTTCCTCCCAAAAACTATGGTCCTTTCATCATAAGTATAGCTGGCCGAATGCAGAATATCTTCACCCGCCCTTCTTATTTTTTGGAAAAAAGGCTCAAGAGATTTGATCATTTCTTGGATCTCGGCACTGTTATTACCTGGTAGTTCAAGTACATCATCGCCTTTTTTAAGGCCTTCGTGCAAACGCCAAAACTCTCTTAGGTTGTTCTCTAACTCTTCGAAAGAAATACTTTCTACGCCACTTTTATGCTTTTTTTCTATCAAAAGCGCCAATTTTACTATTTTTTGGCTCAACATACCTTGCTGCCCTGCAATGTTGATAATGCGGGCATCGTGCTCTCTGATCCCCAAAGCAATATTAAAGACATAATAGCTGCCCACTGCCTGTAAACCAATGAACAGCAAAGCTATCACATAGGTTAGTGTGAGCTTCTTTTTAGGATTATGCTTTTTTAGGGAAACCATTTAAAAATAAAAAAGAAAAAGCCTGCGCTTACATGTAAAAAATTTAAATAACGGTCTCTTAACGGAGTTGCTCTTATTTTATTAGCCTAAATTTTAGAAATACCCAAGTAGAGTTATTAAAAATAGACTGAAACTACTTTGATCAAATCTAATTTTCTAAAAAGCAGCTTAGGCCTAGCGTTTTTTTTAGTTCTTAACTATAAGAATTTTATAAGCAATATATCTTTCGCGATTTTTCTCCTGTTAATTCCTCAATACCATCCGTGGATTGTGGCGCAGTGCACGTACTTTGCTAGGTTTCCTAACCGCGAACCACCTATCTCAGAATCTGTGACTCGATTGCAATTGATGAAACACGGGGTTCAGATCCTAGCAATGTTCGGGTTTGCAAAACCCGAACATATGATTCTTCTCTTTAGGCCAAAGCCTATAGCAAGTGATTTGAAAAGAAGAATTGATGACCAATATTGAGAGCGATAAAATGAGATGCGCCATTGAATACTAATATTGTATCGATTAAGATAAGTTAACAAATCGCTAAAAATGTATCAAACTGCCCTTTGAACACCATAATTAATCTTTTTATCAAAAGACCGTTTCATTTTCCTTAATAGGATACTGGCAATCAACGAAATAAATAAAAGCTAAATCAGTTTAACAGGAAAGTATTTTTTTATAGGAATCCACTAACACAATAGCAGAAACTTTTTTAACATTTTTCCGAGTCAATTTTTCTGGTTTTTTGAAATTAAATATCATTTTTTTATGTTCAGCATCAATTCCAACCTAAAAAGACCAAAGAACAGCTATCGTTCTTTTCTCACTGTCTTTCTACTACTTTTCGGTTTATGTAGCATACAGGCACAAAGTGTAAAATCATTGATCAAGAAAGGCAAACAAGCCTATGAAGATGGCAATTATTTAAACGCAGCTCAATATTTAGAAGAAGCCATACAGGCAGACCCAAGTAATACAGAAGCTAAGTTATATGCCAGTAGAAGTTACTTAAGAACTTACGAAGACAATTCGGCTAAAGCCTTAAAATATTTAACTTCTTTGATACAAAATGAAGAGGCCACACAAGATCCTACATTTTTTATGCTGCTAGCAGATGCCTATTTTAAGCAGCAAAAATTTAATAATGCCAATACTGCACTAGATAAAGTTAATGCAGAGAACAACAATGTTGAGGACATTACCTACTTGCGTAACATTATTAATAATGCCTCAAAAAGCTATGCAAATCCTAGAAAGGGCATCGTAATCAAAAATCTTGGTTATAAAATCAATTCTG
>CAKZMZ010000152.1 GCA_937129345.1 uncultured Thalassovita sp.
TTGCGCCAACCGCGTTGCGCCAACCGCGTTGCGCCAACTGCGTTGCGCCAACTGCGGATGATAAAAACCTTATAGGCTTGATCAATACATAGTGAGGAGTTGAAAAGAGCTTTGACACTGACTAATTCACTAATCGAAGATAAATGGTTCGTAGTCTTTCCACCATTGTTCGATATCTACTTTAGGTTTTCGGCATACATAGAGTGGAATTCCGTTTTCTTCACCAATCGCATATTTGTGGTAAATGATTTTTACCAATTCAGTTTCCTCAAACACGTTTTCTACTGATGGCTTTTCATTGCCCAAACTTATCCAAACTCTGGCATTTGCATCTCCATAGCCCCATTTCCAGAAACTCCCATGTCGGCTAATGGGATTGGGCAAACCATATTTTTTACCTAGAATTTTTATCGCACCTGCTTCTCCGTAGTTTTCAGCCCAAATTACACATTTACGCTTATCTTCATCACTCAGAGATTGAAAAACACTGTCTACTAAGGCGACCTGTTCTTCCCAACCGAACATATCGGCATAATCTCCTGTAAGTATTACCCGCCCCTTTTTGCTTTCAAGCTGTGCATAAGTGGTAAAGGATGTTATATCTAGCATTGGGGTTGCATATGGGATAAAGGGAATAGAGGGAAGTAGAATCACAGCAGCAATTGTGGGCTTCCAGAACCATGCTCTATGCTGTAACATATTGGTGAGCTGTGCTGCTCCGGCTGAGAATAACACAGGATAAAGCGCAAAAACATAATAAGATTTAGCCTGTAAAATCCACATAGTCGCAAAAATGACGACAGCAGCCATCCCGATTGATCTAAACTGGTCAGTTTTTAAAAGGAAGTATACACCGAACAGACTTACAACAAAGGTAAAGCCATGCTCTAATTGCTCCAAGCCAAAGGCCATCGGGTGGATTTTACTCAACTGTGCCTCGTCTAAGCCTGCTAAGTGGCGCACGATAGGGAGATTGTTCTCAAATTGCCAAAGTACATTTGGCAGGAAAATACAAAAGGACAACAAACCTGCTATGTACAGCCATGGATCTCTGAACAAAGCAGCCTTTTTATAAAAGAATAATCCTATAAAAATACCCAAAGCCCATACAAGTATGGTGTACTTAGTCATGAGACCTAACCCTAAAGTAAGTCCTGTTAATAAAAGATAGCGGCGATGTTCTGATTTAAAGAACTTCACCAAAAAGTAAAAACCCATTGTCCAAAATAACTGGTCAAAGGCAACAGGCTGAAAAAGCGTATGATTGCGATAAAAAGGAATAAAAGCTAGAAAGCAGATGC
This sequence comes from uncultured Thalassovita sp., assembly GCA_937129345.1. Taxonomy (GTDB): domain Bacteria; phylum Bacteroidota; class Bacteroidia; order Cytophagales; family Flammeovirgaceae; genus Chondrinema. Next base: position 1,302 of record CAKZMZ010000152.1, read on the forward strand.
CTGCTAACAAAGTTGCATAATTATTTTTCGAGAATTCCTTTGCCATTAAGCAGCAAAGTACGAGCATCGCCACACCCGCAATGGTAGGAAAAAGACGCGTACCCATGAGTGTATAGTCAAACAAAGCGTAAGACATCTTGCCGATTAAAGCAATCAAAGGCGGAAATTCCATAAAGCCCCAATCCAGATGTTCGCTCACAGATAGATGCAGCAATTCATCCCTGTGGAAACCGTAATTTCTATTTCCCGTAAGCTGTACAATCAATTTGATTATTGCCAAGACAGATATGATAAGTACGCTCTTCTTCATTTCAAATCACTTTCAAAAATTGGCATTTCTTTTTACTAGGTAAAAATGCTTTGCTACTACTTTAGTCTAAAAAACTGAAGGGATAATTACAATTCATGTGAAAAATCTCATTAATCTCACATTTTTGAAAAAATTCTCACTTTAGCAAATAAAGTAATATACTGAAAGTATGTGCATACCTAAAGAAAAAACATCAAAACACACCATAACCGTTCTTGCTTTTTTTAATGCGTGAAATCAATAAAACCCCTTGCTACTATACAAAAAAGATTTAATAGTGTCATCCCTACGGGATTTTACCGCTGTTTTGTGCCTTATTGGCTAATAATCATTTCATCCCTAGCGGGATTACAGAAAAATGTATAGTAGTTAGATAAAACCCTTGAAAATTTTCGCATTTGCTTGATTTTAATGTACCTTTTCCACCACTAACAAACATTCTATTTTTTTACTATCATGAAAATACCACACTTTTTCGAATCCTCTAAACTAAAGCTCTACACGCTACTTGGAGTACTTTTTACCCTAGCTTCCTGCTTACAATCTGCCAAAGAAGCAGCCGATATGGTACTTACTAACGGAAAAGTTTACACCGTAGACAATCAGCGTTCTTGGGCTGAGGCCATAGCCATTAAAAACGGGAAAATTGCTGAGATAGGAAGTTCAGAAGATATTAGAAAAAGGATAGATGAAAATACAAAGGTGATTGATCTAGCGGGCAGATTGGTGCTACCTGGCCTGCATGATGCACATTTACACCCAATATCGGGCGCTGAGGCCTCTCGTTTCTGCCAATTGACCGGTCTTTTTCAACAAGACGCTATTTTGAGAGCAGTCAAAAAATTTGCTGATACACACCCCGAGGCCCCGGTAATCCGAGGCCGAGGTTGGGAAATGGCCGCTTTCCCCGGTAGCAATCCACATAAATCTTTATTGGATAGCATCTTACCCGATAGGCCCGTAGTGCTTACCTCTTGGGATGGCCACAACTATTGGGTAAACTCCAAAGCTTTGGAATTGGCCGGCATTACCAAAGATACGCCTGATCCCAATAATGGCCGCATAGAACGGGATCCAAATACAGGTGTGCCAAGTGGAACACTGCGCGAAACAGCTATGGGTTTGATCTCTTCGATACTCCCTAAAAAAGCAGAAAACGCCGATGAAGAAAATCTAAAGCTTGCTTTAGAAATGGCCAATGAATTGGGTATTACCTCAATGATGGAATCCTCAGCAGGGAAAAATTACCTTAAAGCCTACAAAAAATTCGCAGATGAAGGCAAACTGACCGCTCGCATAGTCACTTCTATTGGTTTGGGCACAGAGAGCCCTCGCACTGTAGCAGAACTGGTGCAAATGCGAGATAAATACCAAGGCGAAAGATTAAATACCAATTCTGTAAAAGTGTTTGCAGATGGTGTTCCTGAGGCGCGTACAGCAGCTATGCTACAGCCCTACATTACCGAAGACGAGAAAAAAGATTTCGGCATCCTTAATTTTTCTTTAGAAACCCTCAAGCCCCTTTTCGATAGTTTGGATGGGCAGGGTTTCCAAATACACATACACGCTTTGGGTGATCGGGCGGTTCGCGTTGCACTCGATGCTTTAACAGGCCTAGATACAGCACACCGACATCATTTGGCACATTTGCAGGTCATCCATCCTGATGACATTCCTCGGTTTGGATCGTTGGGCGTTATCGCCAACTTTCAACCTTTTTGGGCCAAACCTGACCCCCTTAATATCCGAACGATTATTCCGCTGGTTGGGCAGGAGCGCTCCAAACAAATGTACCCCATGGGTAGTGTACAAAAAACGGGTGGCCTGTTGGTTGCAGGCAGCGATTGGCCCGTTTCTACCCTAAATCCATGGCATGCTATGCAAGTAGCTGTTACTCGCCAAATGATCGGCGTAGAAAGTACACCATGGATTCCCTCAGAAGCTGTGGATTTACCTAGTATTATAGCTGCTTACACTCGAAATGCCGCTTACTGTATGCATCAAGAAAACATTACAGGCTCTTTAGAAGTAGGCAAGATGGCTGATTTAATCGTATTGAATCAGAATATATTTGAAATAGCGCCTACAGAAATACACGATACCAAAGTACTCGTAACCCTTTTAGAAGGCGAAGTGGTTTATCAAGACAAAGAAAATGCTTTGGTGATGCGGTAATGTGGGTTTAAAGTTTATATACAAGCTTAAATGTGATGTCGGATCCTTATTATCATTTACCGTGTATTGTGGCGCAGTATCAACTGGCGCAGTGCACTGGCGCACAATCCTCTTCTATCAAAAGGACTGTGAGCCACAGACCTTG
>CAKZMZ010000153.1 GCA_937129345.1 uncultured Thalassovita sp.
TCCGATCTATGCCTTTCTAAAGCATGTTAATACCGATTTTGAGATTGATACAAGCCATATTTTCGTAGTGGCCAGTAGTGGTGTTAGAACGGAGGCCAAAAAACACGGTAAGCTAGAAGAAATCAGCAAAAGGATCAATGAAGGTGTTGAAGGTTATCATAAAGAAATTAAATTCATTACCCCTGAAGAAGAGGCCTATTATGCAATAAAAGGCGCAACACTCCCTAGGTTTAGAGCCATTTCTACCACCATAGATATTGGCAGTGGCAATACAAAAGGAGGTTATTTGATTGGAGAGCACCTCGACCAACTTTCCCCGCTCACTTTCGATTTTGGTACTCGAACCTTCTCCGAAACCATTAAGGACAACAAAATTGAAATGCTACAAGGTTACGACAGCGTGGCTAGATATTTTGCCAAAGAATACATTTACAAAGACGTAAAAGAGGAATTAAGCAATAATAGCGGTTTTAGGACTCGCAGGATCGTACACCTAGCAGGCGGGGCACCTTGGGCTATGACCACGATGATGTACCCTGAAAAAATAGAGGAAATGTTCGTACAGGTATCTCCCGCTGACATAAGAAAATTCAGGATTGCAGTGATGAAGGAGCACGAAATCATTACAGCGCCAAATATCAGTTACATCCAAGATGAGAAAATTCGGGAAAAGGCCCAAGCTGAAATCGATAGAGTCAACAAATCTTTTACTCGCGAAGAAATGATTGCGGGTTCTATCATTTTAGACGCATTAGCCCACCAACTGCACAGCAACGTACCCAAGCGTTTTTACTTTGCAAGATTAGGTTATATCGGTTGGATAACAGGCTACATTATGGAATCGGTAACCCAAGAGTATGCTTTATTGGATGAGTGATGTTTCCCTGCTGAATCGAGAAATTAGCAGTCGGTAAATCCACGAAAACAGGTCAAAGTTTTATAAATTCGACATTTTAAAATTTTGACCTGTTTTTTTATGAGAAATGTAATTTTACTGAATCTATTTTTACTCATTTTCAATTTTGCAGCTGCTCAAGACGATGTGAGTGGCCTTAAGAAAGAGATAGAAACCCTTAATAATCGCATTGCCAATTTAAGGCATAATTTCAATTCATTAGAAAAAGCCATAGATGATATTTATTGGTATAATCGCGTAGGCGATGTGGCTTTTATCGATAAAGTGACCCTTACTGGCCCCAAACCTCGCGTAGAGAAAAACCCAACAGCACAAGGCGCAGGCAATCCACTAAAATTTCAAGCTTATATCTTTATTCCTAAAGGAATTGATACTGGTAAAAAGTACCCCTTGTTGGTATTGCCACACGGCGGTGTACATAGTAATTTTAATACTTATTACGACCACATCATTCGGGAACTAATGGCGCAGAAATACATTATTGTTGCGCCCGAGTACAGAGGCAGCACGGGTTATGGCAGAGGTTTTTATGAGAAAATTGATTACGGTGGCCTAGAAGTGGCCGATACCAAAGCCAGCCGCGACTATATGTTAGAGAATTACGAATTTATCGATAAAAACAGAGTAGGCATTTTCGGTTGGAGCCATGGCGGTTTAATATCCCTCATGAATGTTTTTGATTATCCCGAAAGCTATAAAGTAGCGTATGCTGGCGTACCCGTTAGTGATTTGATAGCAAGAATGGGCTATAAAACCCAGCGGTACAGAGAATTGTATTCGGTTGATTACCACATCGGTAAAAGTGCCTATGAAGATGTAAACGAATACCGCCGCCGCTCCCCAGCTTGGAATGCCCACAAACTGCAAACGCCTCTGCTCATACACACCAATACCAATGATGCAGATGTAAACGTTTTAGAAGTAGAGCATTTGATCAAAACCCTTAAAGCCGAAGGTAAAAAGTTTGAATATGAGATATATGAAGATATTCCTGGCGGGCACGCTTTTGACCGCATCGATACCAAAAAAGCCAAAGAAGTGAGGTTAAAGGTATATAAATTTCTCAACGGCTATCTCAAACCAGAACAAGGTTTCCAAAATTTAAGGGAATTAGAGAATGCGAGTTATAGGGGGGGTTAAATCATTTAAACTCATTTATCGTTCTAACTTTATAACAATTCATGGTGAATGATTTTAGAAGTAATTTTTCCTTTAATTTTTGGAGCTGTATTTATATTTGCAGGAATTACGCAAAAGAAAAAATGGAAATACTTATTTAAAAATGGGATTAAAGTAAAAGGAATAGTTTATAAGTTACATGGAGAATTTCCAGTAGTTAGATTTACTACGCTTGAAAAAGAATGGATAACAAAAGAACTCAGAAATGGGACTGGATTGGAATGGCTTAACGAAGGAGATGAAATCGAGGTCATCTACAATCCAAATAATCCAGAAGAAGTTGAGATTTATCAGCCTAATTCCTTGAATTTTTTGATTATATTTTTCATTATTTTTGGTACAGGTTGGTTCATCTATGGCTATATTAATTTTTTAGAATACATATAACCAGCCTAACCCACGAATTAATTCGCGGGCTAGGTTGGTTATAACTCGTTAGAGGCTCTGCTAGATTCAATACCGCACCACCATCTTTAAATTGAAAAAACGTTGCGATAAGCTATTGGGAATGGCAAACTCGTTCCCTCCGAAATCGGGCACCCAATTAAAAGAAATGTTATTTTCTGCACCAAAAAGATTGAGTACTTCTAAGCCAAACCAAATAGACTCTATTTTTCGCTTTGAGGTGTTTTGCTTAGGTCTAAATATTTTTGAGAAACCGATGTCAGAGCGAATGTAATCTGAACCGCTGCTCAGCGCTGCCCTAAATTCTGGTGAGTTAGGTGGCCCATACGGCAGTCCCGAACCATAAATGGCACGCAAATAAACCCTAATGCTGGGGTCATTGGGAATGTGGTCTTCAAAAAATAGATTGAAGGTTATACGCTGATCGGATGGACGACGAATGAATCCTCTCCCATCGTTCGGAACATTTTCCCTAGCTTGTAAATAACTCAAACTGATCCAAGATTCTGTACCTGGAATAAACTCCCCACTCAATCTAAAATCCGCGCCATACACATAAGCTACAGCATCGTTGTTAGCATAATAACGCAGCCGCACATTGTCGATGTCATAAGGCACAACATCCCAAAGTTCCTTGTAGTAAGCTTCAGTTATAAATTTAAAAGGCCTATCCCATAACCTTAAATTCCAATCTAAACCTACAATGGCATGCAAAGACTGCTGTGCCCTCAAGTTTCTATTAATATTTCCCTGAAAGTTTCGTAATTCTCTATAGAAGGGAGGCTGCGAGTACAAACCAATGGCCGCTTTAAAAACTACATCCCGCTCCCATAGCGGCGAAAAAGCGTACTGTAATCTCGGATTAAAAATAATTTGCCCGTTCACGTTCCAAGAGGCAAGGCGAGCGCCATACGTAAGGGTGTGCACCAAGCCAATTTGATGCCTTGCTTGCACATAAGCCGCGATTCTTGTAGAGCCCAGTGTATTACGGCTGGCAACCAATTCATCTAACTGAACAAAATCTGCAGAATCTAAAAAGGTGTATTCGTAGAGCTCGTCTTCGATTTGTTCTCCGGTTACCCTTGCCCCAACTTCTAAAGTCGTGTGTTTCCAAGGAGCATAAATGGTTCTACTTTCTACAGAACTCGCATTGGCATCTAATAAATTTCTGCCATACCTAAATTCTGATCCAAAGCCCCTTACCAATACGCATTCGTTAAAATTGTCTGAAGAAAAGTTTGAGTTAACATCGCAAAGTTGGTAACCACCCTCCACATTGATGAATTCTCTCTCGCGACTGCGCATATAAGACACATAAAGCTCTGTGCTCACTTTGTCACTAAAGCGATGGGAAAATTTAAGGCCTCCCTGAAAAGTATCATAACTCAACTCTTCGGTACCCACGAATAAAACACTCAAACGAAAGGCCCTTCCGAATGTACCAAAGTTGGTCACGCGAGATTGGGGCAGTAGTTCATAGCGGTTACGGGCATAAGAGGTGAGCACTGAAAGTTCTGTAGTGCCTTGCTGCTTATTCTTGCCTGATAGATCAAAGGTGACGAAGTTTTGCCAATCTGTAAAGCGTGGAAGGTACTGTCCGTCCGTTTCTAATGTATTGAGTAGATACCGGGCAGATTTATGCCTTAGCCCTGTTACGAACCTAATTTTTTTATTTTTTGAAGCGCCCTCAGCAGAAAGACTGCCACCTAGTAAGCTAGCCGTTAAAGATGCGCCAAACTCTTTGGGCTTTTTGTAGTTTACGTTCAAAACCGAAGAAAGCTTATCGCCATAGCGCGGCTGCCAACCACCCGAAGAAAAGCTAACACTTTCTACCAAATCTGTATTAACAAAACTCAATCCTTCTTGTTCGCCTGCTCTGATCAAAAACGGCCTGTAAATTTGAATACCATTAACAAAAACCAAGTTCTCATCAAAATTACCTCCGCGTACAGAGTAAGAAGCTGATAATTCATTGTTGCCTGAAATCCCTAACCCTCCACCTGAAATGAGTGCTTGGTTAAAGTCGCCAAAAGGGGTGGGTATAGACTCCAAGGTTTTAGGATCAATAGTAATGGTTCCTGCCTCTCCCCTTTCAACCTCTTTCATTTCAGAAATTTCAACCCCCTCTAGTGTAATTGTTTTAATAAAAAGTTGTACATCTAGGCGCCTATTATCTCCGGTTTGTAACTTTAAATCAAAGGACTTCTGTACAAATTCGCTATGGCTAAAGATTAGTTTAAATTCCTGATCAGCAGGCACTTTTAATCGATATTCGCCATTTTCATTGGTGGCAGTTCCTTGAGAGGTGCCTTCAATAATGATGTTAACAAAAGGCAAAGGCGTGTTGAGGGAATCTTTTACTTCGCCAAATACAAATGTGTCTTGAGCGTGCAAAGCATGGCAAAAAAGTACGGAAATGAAAAGTGTAAAAAATTTAAGATGCATCACTCAATCACAATCTTTTGTCTATATACGTTCTCGGCGTTGCTTATTGTTAAAAAATAAAGTCCTTTTTGTAAGTGTGTCAAATTGATCCGCTCGTCTGCATCGATACTTTCTCGATGCACTGTTCTACCTAGTTTATCGTAGATGTTAAGCGTTAAGCTTGTATTGTACAGTTTTGTAGGAACAATTACCGAAAACTGCCCCTGAGAAGGATTGGGATATATTTCGAAAGTAGAAGAGGTAATTTCATCATCAGTATCAGTCACCAACTTACCTGAATAGTCTATACTTCTCCATGCAAAAACATCTAGGCCTAAAGGATCTAGCCAAGGAGCGAGTTGCTGTTCCAGATCTTCGCCATTCGAAAACCAATGATAAGATAATTTTCCAAAAAGATCAAAGCCATCAGGTCGGGTACAACTGGCCAAGCCGCCTGTTAAATTACCAATGATTTGCCCTGCATTGTTAAACAAAGGTGCTCCTGAAGAACCGGCTTCGGTTATGCCAAAGCCATTGTCTGTTTCAGCCCAAAAAACTTTCCAATGGGTATTTCTTACGCTGCCTTCTGATGAGAATTGACTGGATTCTACAGATGTGTTGTAGGTCGAAATCTTCTTTACATCTCCTTGAGGATGATGTATGGCCACGCCTGCTGCGGCATTGAGTTCTTGGCTAGACCAACCTGCAAATACAGGGTTAAAGCTAGAGGGAATGTCGTTCTGGAGTTTGAGAAGTAAAAAGTCTGAACCAAAATCACCACCCTGATCATCGCTGTGGGCAATTAAGTCTGCGCCGGCCATAATGTTTCTGGGTAGATCAAATTCGAGAAAGCTGCCCACACAGCCATTCACTTCATAATTAAAATAGAAGACCCATTGATCAAAATTGCTTTTTGCAACCAGGTTCCCGGTAAATTCATTGAGTCCGCAATGCTGCGCGGTCAATATGTAAGGCGTAAAATCTTCAGCGGTATTGTTGACCAAAACACCTGTGCACCAACCAACCAAGTTTTCGTTTCTAACTAAAATCCTAACTACTGATTGGCCCACTTCCTGCCAAAGCGTACCCTCCTCGCATCCAATATTTATATTACAAGAGGCTGCATCGCCAAAGTCTTTTCTAGCATCAGTCGGGAGAATCCGTTTGTTGGTAAGCCCAATACCTTCGAGCAAAACTACGGCTTGGTCTAATTGATCAGCCGGTACGGAAATATGTAATTCTGCATAATCTCCGTAAATAAAACCCGTGGCTAATTTATCTAGGTTATTTTTTGAATTTAAAGGGAGTTGAAGTGTTTGGCCTCTATAATTGCCTTTCAAAAAAAATGTGCTGCCGTTGGGCAGAGCAACTTTTTCAAAATAAAAATTGATTCCTTTTACATCGGAAGCATGATAAGCGAGTTGAAATAGTACAAAACCACCTTTCTCAGAAATTATAGCTTCTTGTAGAACATCATCATGGGTTTCGATGATTTCACCAATAGCATCAAATCGGCCTTTTTTTTCTCTGGCTTTTACCGCTTTAAGCTGCCCTACATCGAGTATTTTTATAGGTATTTTAGCTGTTTGGGCAAATACCGAAAAATGCACTAGTAAACTCAGAAGCAGCGGATAAAAAAAGTAGTTTCTCTTCAACATCATAGGTAAAAAAGTCCCTAAAACTATATGTCCATGCTCATTAACAAAACCTTATTACAAAATAATTCAGCGTTTATTGTCATTTCTTTATTCTTTTTAGTCTACCATCGATTATATATTTGCCTCTATATTGAGAATGCAACGCTTTTAAATGAAATTCTATCGAATAACATTGCATGAGTGATGCCAACATGACCTAGGTTTTTGTATAAACCGAGCAAAATATTTTTAAAGATTTTTTTAATGAAAACACCTTCAATGAAAGATTTCTTAGTGGCTCCCTCTTTACTGGCGGCAAACTTCAAAAACCTGGAAAGTGAAATGGAGATGTTCAATACAAGTGAAGCAGACATGCTACATTTTGATGTTATGGACGGGAGGTTTGTACCAAACATTTCATTCGGATTGCCTATTTGCCAGACTATCAGAGCATTAACAGACAAACCTATAGATGTACATTTAATGATTGTAGAACCTGAAAAGTACCTAAAGGCTTTTAAAGAAGCGGGCGCTACGTCAATTTCTGTGCATATAGAAACCTGTCCACATTTGCACAAGACTGTAGGAGAAATTAAGGAAATGGGCTGCTTGGTCGGTGTGGCCATTAATCCGCACACCTCAGTAGATTTGCTTATACCTATTTTACCCGACATAGATTTTGTGAATGTAATGACTGTAAATCCAGGTTTTGGAGGGCAAAAGTTTATAGAGGCTTCATTAGATAAAATAAAAAAATTGAGACAGTTGGCCAACGAGCTCAATCCCGATTTGGGTATAGAAGTAGATGGCGGCGTAGACCTAAGTAATATTGAAAAAATAAGAGCGGCAGGCGCCAATATTTTTGTTGCAGGCAGCGCAGTTTTTAAAGCTGAAAACCCACACAATGTTATTAAACAACTGAAATATAGCCAATGAGACCAATCGCATTAATAGTTTGCTTTCTGTTTTTTGGCGCTATTTCAAAAGCACAGCCTACCGTTCAAAACCTGCTCGCCTTAAAAGTTGTAGAGAAACTTTCTTCTAAAGAAATGGAAGGTCGCAGAAGTGGTACGCAAGGAAATGCCAAAGCAAGGAAGTTTCTCATACATGAATTTGAAAAGTTAGAATATCGTGTAGAAACCGATACTTTCTACTTCGAGAGAAAAAATGAAGAGATTATGGGCGTAAATATTTCGGTAACCCATGAGGGAAATCAAGAAAATGACCAAGCTATAGTGGTTACTGCTCATTACGATCATCTCGGTAAGATGAATAATGAGATATACTTTGGTGCTGACGACAATGCCTCGGGCACGGGCGCTTTAGTTGCGTTGGCATCCTTTCTGAGAGAAAATCCCACCAAACACAACATCGAAATAATTGCCCTAGATGCAGAAGAAATGGGATTAAGAGGTGCTTTCCATTATGTAAATGAAAAGCACTCACCAAAAGAAGAAATCTTGCTCAATATCAATATGGATATGATCAGCCAGTCTGAAAAAAAGGAATTATACGCTTGTGGCACTTATCATTACCCTTTCTTAAAGCCAATAGCAGATAACACTGCAGACGCTTTTACAGGTATGACCTTGAAATTTGGGCATGATGTACCTGGCACAGGTGGCCAAGATTGGAGCCAATCATCAGACCATTTTCCTTTTCATCAGAAAGAAATTCCTTTTATTTATTTTGGAGTGGAGGACCACCCCTACTACCATAAACCAGACGACACTTTTGATAAGATACATCTTGAATTTTATTTTGAAGTAGTCAATTTTATTACTGCTTTTTTGGTAGATGTTGATAAAAAATTAGATTGATAACCATTTCCTACAACTAAGTACCCTAATCATGAAAAAAATACAAATATTACTTCTCCTAAGTTTTTTTATGTCTTGCTCTGCCCCCAAAAAAGATGCGGAAAGCAACGACGTGCAGGTCATGGAAAACAATTCAAACCGAACCATTATAAAAACTAATAAGGCACCGTTGCCCATTGGGCCTTATAATCAGGGCGTTGTAGTGGGCAAAACCTTGTACGCCGCAGGCCAAATTGCCATCAATCCTACCAATAATGAAATGGTAACCGAAAACATTGAACAAGAAGCAGCACAGGTTTTAGACAACTTAAAAGCAGTTATTGAAGCTGCAGGTTTTAAAATGGACCAAGTGGTAAAAACTACGATTTACATGACAGATCTAAATGACTTTACCCGTGTCAATGAAATTTATGGGAGTTATTTTTCTGAGAGCAATGCCCCTGCAAGGGTTACTGTACAAGTAGCTGCACTGCCCAAAGGTGCTCACTTAGAAATCTCGATGATTGCGGTAAAGTAAATCATCTAAGATACGATACTTGAAATTTTCCTATACTTAGCTTTGTTCTGACGAATTAATCTCCTTTCTGTAATCTTATGAAATACTACCTCATCGCTGGTGAAAAGTCTGGTGACCTACATGCGTCGAACCTGATAAAAAGCCTTAAAAAATTAGATATTGAAGCTCAATTTAGAGGCTGGGGCGGCGATGAAATGGAAGCCGCAGGCATGCACTTGGCCAAGCATTACAAAGATACAGCGTTTATGGGTTTTTGGGAAGTTTTTGTCAATCTGCTTAAGATCAGAAAGCTATTTAGTGAATGCAAAAAAGACTTGCTTCAGTGGCAGCCAAACGTGGTTATTTTGGTTGATTACGCGGGATTTAATCTTAGAATGGCAAAATTTGCCAAACTAAAAGGTTTTAAGGTTTATTACTACATCTCGCCCAAGTTGTGGGCATGGGGGCAAAAAAGAGCCCTCAAGATAAAAAAATATGTAGATCACTTATTTGCCATTATGTACTTTGAAAAAGCCTTTTATGCACAGTTCGGCTTTAATAATGTAGATTATGTAGGAAACCCAGTTTTGGATGCTGTCGATAATTTTGAGCCTAATGAGTATTTTGTACATAAATATCATTTAGAAAGCAAACCCATCATTGCCATATTGCCAGGTTCTCGAAAACAGGAAGTGGCCAATATATTGGCAAAAACTTTAGAAATCGTACCCCAATATCCCGAATACTATTGGGTGGTAGCGGGTGTTAGCCAATTGCCGAGCGCACTTTATGAGCCTGTAAAAAACAGCGGAGTAAAACTGATTATAGATGAAACCTATGATTTATTGGCCAATGCCAAGGCGGCTATTGTTACTTCGGGTACGGCTACCTTAGAAACCGCCGTGTTTAGAGTACCGCAAGTGGTGGTTTATGAGACCAGTCCTTTTACTTATGCTATTGCCAAGTTGTTGGTAAAAGTAAAATACATTTCTCTAGTTAATCTTTTGGCAGAAAAAGAAGTAGTAAAAGAGCTCATTCAGAGTAAATTCAACCCAAAAGAATTAATGGCCGCTTTAAATGAAATTTTAAACAAAAGTGATCCGTTCCAAGAAGAATATGAGAAGTTGTATCAAAAACTTAAAACACCAAGCGTTTCTGATACTGCTGCGAAAGCTATGTATGAGAAACTAGTTCAATGATTTTAAGTAAAGTTTTCCTTATTTTTTTTGGAATGTAAAAGCGGGTTTATAGATTTGCACCACCAAAACAAAACGCTCCGTTCGTCTAGGGGTTAGGACGCCAGGTTTTCATCCTGGTAGCAGGGGTTC
>CAKZMZ010000154.1 GCA_937129345.1 uncultured Thalassovita sp.
AACATTATTTTCAAGATTAGAAATAGCAAAGTCGTTGCTCGCGTGTGCAATTACATATTGCGCACCCGTTTCAATAGTTACTTTATCAGACAAAGGTCGGGTATAGTCTAGCTTAAAGGTATTTTCAGCTTCTTCAAAATTGGTTCTAGTGCGCTGCTGTCCATCTTTTTCTACACCAAAAATAGAAGTGTTCTGAAACTCCGATGACTGGTCTTTGCCAAAGTAACTACCTAAAGCACTGAACAATAATACATGGTCTTCATCATCGGCATGGTCTCTTTTGTATTGCACTTCGTACTGCCATTTAGGATTGGTGGCTTCTGTCACCTCATTGCGTTCCCATCTTGCCACTTCCGAATTCGTTTGTTCGGCAACTTCGGTAAATTGTGTAGCAGAGGGTTGGTCTTCAATCTCATAGGCAAAATTACCAGAAACGGTTACTACGTTGCGGTCATTGATATAGTAGTCTGTTCCCAATACCACATTGTAAAAGTTCTCATTGCGAAACTCTTCTCCCGTGCTATAAATGCTGGTATCGCTTTGCAAATTTTTATTAAAATTACGCACATCATTGGGCAGTTCTCTAAAACCAGCACCCAATTGGGTAAAGAGGTTGAGCTTTTCTGTTCTATGATTCAAACTTAAGCCAAAACTGTGGTTATGTGGTGCGCCTGTATTAACTGAAAATGAGCCGTTGGTGCCTTTTCTTTCTTCTTTTTTGATTACAATGTTGATGATGCCCGAGGTACCCTCTGCATCGTATTTGGCCGAGGGATTGGTAACTACTTCAATACGATCGATCATATCGGCAGTGATGGTGCCTAGGGCATTGCCTTGCTCGCTGGTCAATACAGAAGGTTTGCCATTGATCAGCACCTGCACGCCTGCATTACCTCTCAAACTGATTTCGCCTTCTATGTTTACATTTACTGAAGGCACATTATTTAATACCTCTAAAGCACTCGCACCTGTAGTACTTAAATCTTTCCCTACATTAAATACCCTTTTATCTAACCTAAATTCTGTTTGCGATTTTTCGCCTTCTACTACGAGCTCATCCAACATTTCGCTGTCTTGCTCAAGGTGTACTTCTCCTAGGTTGATCTCTCCTTGCACTGCGGTAGGCGACTTGAACACTTTTTTATTGAAGCCTACAAAACTGATTTCAATATCGAAATTTTCGGCTTCGGTCCTGACAGTAAAGTTTCCATCTAGGTCAGAAGTAGAACCCGTAATGTTTTTCTGGGTCTCCGGATTTTTGATTACAATCGTAGCAAACTCTATGGGCTGCAGGCTAGTACCTTCAACTACTTTGCCCTTGATAGTAATGCTTTGGGCAGAAACAAGAAAAGAAACTGCTAATAAGCTTATGGTGAGTATAAAAAATTTCATGGCTTGGTTTGGTTACTTACAGAAAGAATTATCTTTATACAAAAGAAGTTAGATATTATTGTTTCGAGAAAAATTGTCTTTAAACGGCACAGATTTACCTTTCAACTGCAAAATGGCTGCTTACACAGTATCTCGTGCAGTTTATGGACAGCTTATTTCGGGTTACCCTACATTTTTTTGTAGTAGTTACAGGAGGATTACATTTGTATTATGGGATATAAGAGTAAAATCGCATTTAAGGAGGTCGCTTTTCAAGTGATTTTATACGTATTGGTTTTCAGCTTTTATTCATTTGAGCGAGACAGCCTTAAGATTGAGGATTATAAGTTGGTTTTTTTCCTTCAATATGTTTTAGGTACTTTGTTTATTAGTTATGCGCTGTTGCCTAGATTTTTTTATAAGAAAAAATATATCCCTTTTTTTATCGGGGTTACTTTGGTAGTTGCCTTGATCATACTTATAGAAGAAGCTGTAATAGAGCAAATTTATTTTCCTGATACAAGAGGGCGGGCCTTTCCCGGAGTGTTCTTTTCCTTGTTTCAAGTGTTGCCGATAATTACCATTTTAACCGGTTTTAAGTTTGCTTGGGATGCGGTTATGAAACAAAATCAATTAGAAGAACTTGAACAAATGATACAGGAGAGCGAATTAAAAATGCTCAAGTCTCAGATCAATCCACATTTTTTGTTCAATAACCTCAATAATTTATACTCTTATGCCATTGAGCACTCTCCCAAAACACCCACCATTATCTTAGAATTGAGCTCGGTCTTGAGGTACATGCTTTACGAGTGTAAAGAAAAATATGTGCTGTTGAGCCAAGAAGTAAAAAATCTAGAACACTACGTAAAACTGAGTGAGTTGCAGATAGAAGAACGAGGCAAGGTACATTACCAAGCTAAAAACATAGGCAATGATTATGAAATTGCTCCACTCATCTTGATTGTTTTTGTAGAAAATGCTTTTAAGCACAGCCAATCTAGCCAATCAGAAAATATTTTTATAGATATCAGCATGGAAATTAGTGAGGAAGGCTTTTTTGAATTCAGGTGTAAAAACAATTATGCAGACGTCTCGAATACAGAAAATCTGCCGCATGGCATTGGACTAGAAAATGTAAAGAAAAGGCTAGATTTGATTTATCCTGAGCAATATCGGCTAAAATTTGATAAAACCGATCGTTTCTATGAAGTGTGTCTATCATTAAAACTTAAGAAGCAAAAGCAACATGAACTGCATCATTATAGAAGACCAACCACCCGCCCAGCGTATTCTTAAAAAATACATTACAGATATGGGTACGCTTCAGTTAAAAGGCACTTTTTCTGATGCGGTAAAGGCCATAGAATACATTAAGCAAGAAGAGATAGGACTCATTTTTTTGGATATACACCTGCCTAAAATATCGGGTATAGAGTTTTTGAAATCGCTTACGAGTCCACCCTATGTGATATTTACCACTGCTTTTCCTGACTACGCTTTGCAAGGCTATGAGCTTAATGTGGTAGACTATCTCTTAAAGCCTTTCTCCTTTGAGCGTTTTGTAAGTGCCGTTTCTAAAGTGCTGGATCGAGAAAGAAAAGAAAAAACAATGGCAGAGGGAAGCCCCATACCTGCCACTCAAAAAGAGTTATTTATAAAAACAGGGCATAGCTATGAGAAAATCGTCATTGATGAGATTTTTTATATCCGCTCCGATATGGATTACACGGAAATCATCGTAGAGAACAAAAAATACCTCACCTCAGAGACTTTGCGCCATTGGAGCGAAAAGCTAGATTCAGAGCAATTTTACAGGGTGCATAAGTCTTACATTGTCAACATCGCTAAGGTTAAAAGGATTATGGGTAATCAGGTTTACTTTAGTAAAGAGGTAAGCGTACCCATTGGCAGAACTTACAAAGATGATTTTATGAATAAGTATGTGAAGTGATATGCTTACTGCATCAATAAGGTATTCTCTAAATACATAATCTTGTGGCCTAATTTTGCCCATTCGCGTTGTAAGGTATCAGGAATAGGGATTTGTGAGTAAGTAAAGTTCCCCAAAATCAAATCCATGTCTCCGTCTTGGTCTAAATCGCCTTTATCCATGGTAAGCCACCTGCCTTTGCTAGCTTCCTTTGTTGTTCTCCTTTCAAATTTACCTGTGCTCGTTTGCTCAAAATATACAAATCCTTGCTGCGGTGTATTTTGGAAATCGGGGAAAAATGCTATGGCAGCTATGTCTAAATCTCCATCTTGATCAAAATCATAGGTAATGCTTTTTGATGCGCCATGTATAGGTAAAAACTGACTTTCTTTAAATAACAAATCACCACCTTGATTTAAAAAAATCCTGATACCGTGGTAAGGCTTTAAAACAGGCGAGTAGTCTGCATTGTCTCCATTACAATAGATGATATCTTTTAGGCCATCTTGGTTAAAATCTATCCATTCAAAATTACTGGAACCGTAAACAGGAGGAAATTGGAGCAACGGCTTTTCTACAAAATTACCGTTGCCTTGGTTCAGATGTACAAAAATGCCCTCGTTACCTTGGGCCTTGAGCGTAAGTATGTCATTCAACCCGTCTTGATTAACATCTTCGATTATTGTTTTATGATTGCCCGTCTCATTGTTTAAGTTCGCACGCTGATAGGTATCTCCTTTTTTAGAAAACGCTGATAAGCTTCCTGTAAAGTAGCCGTAGTTGCTCACCACAATGTCTTCGGCAGTGTTGTTAGATAAGGCACCTTTTGAAAGGTAAACGGGCCTAACCAAGGTTTCACTAATGGTTTTACTCAAGCGGGTATTTGTGCTTTCTTTATTTAATTGATGCAAACTGCCTGTGCCCAAATCATTTGGGAAAATATTGCCAACGCAAAGCAAATAATAATGGTCTTCGGTCTCTAGCATACTTACTGGAGGCGAGCCACTATTAATGGTATGTAAAGGCGTATTAAAATCTTGTTTGAATAATGATACTTTATCCTCATAATCTCCTATGGCCAATACAGAGTCACTCAAGAATTTAACTAGCGTTGTTAATGGAGGATCATTCGCTTGCGATATTGGGAAAATCGGCTTGAAAAGCCCAAGGGCCTGCTCTTCAGATTTACTTTCTGATGTCTTTTCTACTAGAATTGTAGGGGCATTGCTTAGGTAATAATCCTTTAGTTTTTTAAAGTCTGCTTCAGATAGCAGTGGTTTTTCTGGGAAAACAGCTTGCATTTGTAATAGCTGCCTATCTAAAGTAGCCATATTGGCATATCCCTCTTCAGCATTGATACCCAACCTGTAGCCCATATGCTTAACTACTTTTCTCCAACTGCCCGTATCTAACAAGGCAGGCTCAGGAAAAACATGGCAACCTTGGCAGTAAGTGAGCGCTAATCTGTGGCCTTCACTTGTAATTTGTACCGACTCTTTTGGGTATGTATTAGTATTTGTAGACGAGGCTTTCTCCTGCGAACAGCTCAGAATTAGTATTGACAGAAAGCCAAGCACTATCCATGTAGACCTTATCGATGATTGCATATTCATTTTTTTTTGGAAATTTTCACCAGATTACAGCAAGGCAAAAGTGTCTTCTAATTTGCTTATGACGTGATTCATTATCGCCGTTGTCGATGTCCTCATCGGCAACTTTTGATAGTATCCACGTCATCCAGTTTTGTGTATCTTGTAAAAAATATTAGGTCTCATAAGGACTTTCCTTACAATACCTCCTTTCTTATCGCACCATCAAATTGCTTTACCTCAATACTTTGTGTTCCTACTGGTATTAAAACTTTTCTTGTGGATTGTGAGAAATAGGAACTGCCGTAATAAAACTCTACCTTTTGTTCTGCCCCATTTGCCAATGTAAAAACTACTGAGGCATCATTTGCTTGAGGGGTAAACCAATTGATTGATTTACTTTTTTCAAAACCAAAATTCAAAAGCTTGTCTTTATTTTGGCTCACAAGTACCTGAGGCAATTGATTTGCATTTTGGTAAAGTGCTAGTGCTTTGGCGTCGCCATCTGCAAAAAAACCACTGTTGCGGTAGGTCACAAATTCAAAATCGCCCTTTCCATTTCCTTTTAGCAGAATCCCTTTCAGTGCATCGTATTTTGAAGTGAATACTTCAGTACCGTAATCATTACCGACCATCAATACATCCAAATTTCCATCTTGATCTATATCTAAGGTTTGCATAGCATAAATTGGTGCAAACTGACATTGCATAGGCAACTCCGTTAACTTAAACTGGCCGTTGCCTAAATTTTCTATGTAGCAAGAAGCCATTTGCGTGGCATTGTACACTGCTGCATTGTCTAAAGCATTGGGTTTGAACAATCCCTTAGCATCCACTTTGCCATAATCTTTGTGCCTCTGAAAAAGCTTGCGCATCACCTGCATCTGAGAAATCATGTCATTGAGACTATGGACCGGATATAACTTTCTTTCTCCTTGGCTATTGGTAAGGTATATAGAAATAATAGGATCCGTGCTGCTGCTTTTGTCAAAATCATTGGCCACTATTTGCATAGGTTCTTGCATAGTACCTTTGTACCTAGAATTTAGGCCAAGATTGCCTGCTAGGTAATCTATATCGCCATCCTTATCAAAATCTCCTGCGCTGAGGCTGTTCCACCAACCTACATTTTCTGCTATGCCGCTGGTATTGGTCACGTCATCAAAGGTTTTACCATTATTCTTAAAAAAAGTCAGCGGCATCCATTCGCCAGCAAGTAAAAGGTCTACTTGGCCGTCGTTATCAAAATCGGTCCAAAGGGCATCGCTGACCATACCCACATTTAACAGTTTAGGGCAAACCTCTCGGGTCACATCTGTAAAAGTCCCTCCTTTGTTGTGTAGTATTTTACTATCTACAGGCAAAGGATAATTGCCAGGGAGCACTCTACCGCCAATAAACAAGTCTAATAAACCATCGCCGTCATAATCTGCGGCTTTTACTGGGCCGTTGCTATTAAGATTTGTAGGAATAGCATTTTCTGTTCTAGTATAATTGCCCTGTCCATCGTTCAAATACAATACATCTGCAAACTCTTTTGAGTCTCTAAAATACTCAAAACCACCGCCTGCAATGTACAAGTCTAGATCTTGGTCATTGTCTGCATCAAAAAGTAACAAGCCTGTATCTTCTCGGTCTGTATCTATTTTTTCAGTAAATAAGTCTTTCGGGGGAACAAAAGTGCCATCGCTCTGCTGCAAGAATAATTGAGCCGATTGCCATACAGAACCTCCTGTAATGAAATCCTCTAAACCATCATTGTTTACATCGCCTACAGCCACAGCTGGCCCCATTTGAGAATATTTATGAGGGATGGTTCTTTGTAGGTCAAAATCTATCATGTCGCGCTCTTGGTGCGACCACTCAAGCGCAGTCGCTTCATTACTGAGCTGCATCAGCTTTTTGTTAGCTACTGAAAAAACCAGCCTTTCAGCTGAGTTGTTGCTCAATTGGGCATCTGCCTGTTTTAAAGTGAATACTTGATCGGCGGGTACATCTTTCAATAGCTGCTCTTTACCGTTGGGCCATTTTACCCAAAGGCTATCCGCCTTAGTGCTTTTTCCTAAGCCAAAATGTGCTGCATTTTCTTTAGAAGATAGATAGCCGCGTGCATTTACGTGTTCGTAGTAGTGCTTTTCGCCTTTGTTGAACAACATCACCTTGGTGCCTATGCCCTCTGCATTGGGCGCAGCACCTTCAAACTTGAGTCTTAAAAAGTGATTTTGGTTTTCGGCTTTTTTTACTGTGGTATTCTCATATAAAAAAGCTTCGCTATTAATGTTATTGATTACAATATCCAAATCGCCATCTTGATCTAAGTCTGCGTAAACTGCTCCATTGGAGAAAGAAGGCAGGGAAAGGCCCCATTCTTTTGTAACATCTGCAAACCTCAAATCGCCATTATTTTTAAAAGCGTAGTTAGAAATTTTTACCACAGGGATAGAATCTAAAAGGTAGGTATTACTGGCTACACTACCTGCTGGCCCAGCTCTAAAAAGGGCAAAGTCATTATCGGTTACGTCTTTTGGAAAACCATTGGTAATAATGATGTCCCTAAGGCCATCGTTATCAAAATCTGCGAGGAGGGGCGTCCAACTCCAATCGGTCTTATATACTCCAGAGTAAAAACCCACCTCACTAAAAACAGGATGCCCAGCAGGTCCCAATCCTGCATTCATTTGCAGCGTATTGCGCACTACTTGTAAATCGTAACCAAATTTTTCATCATTAATGTACTCTACATATTTGGTAGCGCCCAACATTTGTTTTTGGCGCTCGTTGGTTTCAGGCAACATGTCTAATGCGAAAATATCGGCGAGTCCATCGTTGTTCAAATCTACCACATCATTGCCCATGGCAGAGTGGCTTTGATGTTTTAAATATTCAGAAATTTTATTGGAAAAGGTACCATCTTGGTTATTGATGTAAAGTAAGTCATTAGATAAGTAATCATTGGTGATGTAAATATCTGGCCAGTTGTCTAGGTTGATGTCAGTAATGGTAATCCCCAAACCAAAGCCTTCATACCGGATCCCTGCTTCTTGACTTACGTTGGTAAAAGTATTGTCGCCATTATTTCGATACAGTCTATCATTGTTAATAGAAGTACCATCGGTGAGTTTTGGACGGTAAGAGCCGGGCAGTTTGGTATCAATTACATTGGTGAGTAAGTAAACATCCAAATCACCATCTTTGTCATAATCAAAAAAAGTGGATTGGGTGGTATTG
>CAKZMZ010000155.1 GCA_937129345.1 uncultured Thalassovita sp.
GCCTACGTCTTTTGTGCCTGCTTGTAATTTTCTAAGTTCTCTTTTGGTGAGTAGGAGTTTTCTATCTGCTTTGGCCTCGTGGTTGTAAAACCCACCCGACCTGTAAGGGGCAATGTGCATACTACGCACCCAAAGGGCATCACCAATAAAAAGGCAAAATGCCTCTGAGAGACTCACTTTTCCTGTGCGGATACCTTTTATTTCAGAGCCTTTTAAAGCAATGCCTGCTATGTATTTATCAATCAAGTGGTATTCAAAACCAGCTTTTTTATTTTTTATATTGATGTCTTTCTTAAACTCTAATTTCTTACCCATAATTTTTATGCATTTACTATAAATCCTTTATCAATAACAGTTAGATTATCGAACCTGTTACATTCGAGGCAAAAACGTATGTCTTTTTCAAAATCTAAACCCCTTAATCTTTTTGCATGACCGGCATTTTTTAAAAAACCGTATAAATCGTCTTTAGCTTTCTCATAAAGTGCCAAAGCAGCATACGCCTCATCGTTTTCAATGTTAAAGCGTTCGCCTAGCAATTGGCAAAGTGCCCCGGCAAACAGGGTATCTTCCATGCTAAAGCGGCCTTTCCAACCCGCGCAAATTACCAATACATCTCTATTGACATTTTCCTTTAAGTAATTGGCTACTGTTTCCAGATTTAAAAATGCCCCAATTATGACCTGACTTGCCGCTGCAGCTACTGCAATAGCTTTGGTGCCGTTGGTGGTAGTCATAACAACCTCTGTAACTGGGCGTGCATCCATAAAATCGAAAGGTGAGTTGCCAAGTTCAAATCCTGAAATTTTTACTCCATTGCGCTCGCCTGCCCTTAAAAATCCTTTTTTGTGCCACTCCTCGCTATCCGATACTTTCGAAACGGGCTTAATTTTGGACAGGCCCGTAGCTAGACCTGCAACCATAGAAGACGCTGCTCTAAAAATATCAGTGACCACAATGGTTTTGCCTTCTACCTCGTGCAGTTTAATTAACTCTGGGGTAAGGCATACTTCTAAAAACGGCATATCAAATAATCAATCAGTTTTTTTTCTTTTTAAAATATCTCTTTGGATAGTCAAAAAATACTTGCTCTCCAGATTTAGGTTGTATTTCTTCCCAAGTATCGCAGTAAAATCGGATACAAGAAATACCAGTTGTTGGAATGTTGTAAATCCGAAAGTCGGTCAGGTAATTAGAAAGCGAAGTAAGTTCAGGATTATGCCCTACAATCATGAGCGAATCGATATCAGATTTTTGTGCTCGAATGATTTCTAACAAGTCCTCTGTAAATGCATCATATACTTTTTTCTTCCACTTTATGTCGTCTGCATCGAAGCCCATTTTTTTAGCCAATATTTTAGCTGTAGATTTTGCTCTCTTGGCTGGAGAGGCTATCAACATATCGGGTAGAATCTTTTGCTCTTTGAGCTTATCACCCATAAAAGGTGCATCCCTCTGCCCTCTTTTGTTAAGCGGTCTGTCATAATCTTTTAGGCTTTCGTCTTTCCAACTAGACTTGGCGTGCCTTACCAAATAAAGCGTTTTCATTGAGTTAGTTTTTAGCTTGTTTTACTACAAAAGTATACTATAGCAAGAGTTAATTATCCATGTTAAATTTTAATCAGTGAAATCATTTTTAGAAGTCGTCTAAAGTTATTTTGTTAAGCTCTAAATGGTCTACTTCACTTATAATCTAAAACTTTAAACAACTTTAATAAAAAAAAGCTGGGAGCAATAAGCTTTTACTTAAAAATAATCTACTGATCTTTGGCAAATGGTTAAATAAAAATCACCTTATTTTTTCCAAACCACTTCGTAAAGGTCTTTTCTGCGATCTTTTAAAATGCGCACACTGCCAAACTCATGCAATTCCTTAAGGAGCTCTAAGTCTAAATCGGCAATTACTGTCATCTCGGCATTGGGTGTGGCTTCTGACTTAATGGCATTGGTAGGAAAAGGAAAATCTGAAGGCGTAAATATGCCTGATTGTGCATATTGGATATCCATATTGTTAACTTTGGGTAAATTGCCCACACAACCGGCAATGGCCACATAGCACTCGTTTTCTATAGCCCTAGCTTGTGCACAACGCCTTACGCGATTATAACCGTTTTGCGTATCGGTCAAAAACGGAACAAAAAGTATTTGCATACCTTGTTCGGCATAAATTCGCGATAATTCCGGAAACTCCACATCGTAGCAAATTAAAATACCGATTTTACCGCAATCTGTATCTAATACCTTGAGCTTATCTCCACCTACCATGCCCCAAGCGCTTACTTCAGAGGGGGTAATATGGATTTTTCGGTATTCTTCATGGGTGCCATCTCTTCTGCACAGGTAAGCTATATTATAAAGTTTGTCCTTCTCCAAGAAAGGCATACTACCTGTTATGATGTTAACATTATAAGCAATGGCCAATTCTTGAAATTTAAGCCTTAGATTTTCTGTATGGCCTGCCAATTCTCTAATGGCCTTGGCCTCGCCCAAGTGGTTGTACTCTGCCATAAGCGGTGCCTCAAAAAACTCTGGGAACAAGATAAAATCTGATTGGTAGTCGCTCACTGCATCTACAAAGAACTCAACTTGCTCGGTCAGGGCCTCAAAACTTCCGAATAAGCGCATTTGCCACTGTACCAAACCCACTCTAACGTAATCTTTTTTATGTCTTACGCTGTTGTCTTTCTCTTGAAAATAGATGTTGTTCCACTCTAGCAGAGTAGCATACTCGAGCGATTCCACATCACCGATCAAATAATTTTTGAGGATTTTTTTTACGTGAAAATCGTTAGAAAGCTGAAAGGTGAGCGTAGGATCGTAGATATCTTTGGTCTTTACCTTATTAATATATTGCCTTGGAGTAAGCTTGTCTGCATATTTGCTGTAGATAGGAATCCGCCCACCTGCCATAATAGAACGCAAATTTAAGTTCTCACAAAGTTCTTTACGGGCATCGTAAAGCCTTCTCCCTAAACGCAAACCTCTTGAGTCAGGATTTACAAACACATCTATGCCATAAAGCACATCGCCTTTGGGGTTATGGGTATTGAAAGTATAGTCGCCCGTTATCTGCTTATAGGTATGATTATCGCCAAATTTTTTGTAATCTACGATAATGGAAAGCGCACATGCTTTTACTTTGCCGTTTACTAATACGCAGAGTTGGCCTTCGGGAAAAATATCTATTAATT
>CAKZMZ010000156.1 GCA_937129345.1 uncultured Thalassovita sp.
TTCGAGTTTTTTTATGCCTGCCTGAGTAATTACCAAAGTCGTTAAATAAGCTTAAATTGAAAGATTTTCCTGTTAGATAGAATCTTTTCTATTGCTGTTTTTCATCAAAAAGAAAAAACAGCTCAAAAACTCAAATTCATTTACAATTTAAAAATATTTTGTACACGCCTGATTTTAGTGTTCAATTGTAAATTTTTTACCTTCGTTAGTGTCCTAACCGTAACTGTCAGGCTTTGGAGAATTATCATCTATATGATTTTAACAACACATAAATTGCCTAATAAAAGCCATTTTTATGCTTCTAACTGAAAATTTCAAATTTACGAGGTTCCAACTCAACAAACTTCAAAAAGATGTAATCGATCATACATTAACTTTATATTGCCCTAGTTGGTGTCCTCACCAACGAGCATGTAAACATGATGTCAGCTTCCCAAACGATGGGTTTTCATCCTTTTAAATGACAGATAAAAATATCCCTTACCGCTTTTCAAATCACACTTAGCGCCATCGAGCCCGTAATAAACTTTGGTTAACTCCTCATTATTTTATCATTTTAACCAAAAGAGATACTTTTAGACCTACTTTGGGATAAAAAGCCATAATTTTATTTTTTTATGGGGTCATTTGTTCAATAAGGTACTCTTTTGTTTAAAGGGTATGAAAATAGGTTCATTCCAAAATTATGAAATACGAAAATTTCGATATAGAAGATTTTATTGCTGACGAGTTTTTTGTTAGCTGGATCAGGCAAGACAGCAAAGAAGCCAATCTTTTCTGGCAGTCGTGGCTTGCAGCGCATCCTGAGAAACTTGAAAAAGTGCAAAAGGCAAGAGAAATCATCTTAAACGCCCAACCCAAAAGGATTGAACCTTCTCAAAAAGATTATACGGAAGTGCTTGAGGGCATAGTCAGTCCCAATAAACGGTTGTTCTTTGAAGATACTAAGAAAAAGAACAATGGCCTTTTTAAGTATGCGGCATCCATTTCTATCCTTCTGGCTTTACTGGGAGGCCTTTTTTATTTTAATCATACAGAGAAAAATGAAGCTGCATTGGCCGCTGAGGAAGTTGTTATGAGTTCTAAGTATGTACCTTTCGGTCAAAAAAGTACCATTATATTGTCTGACGGCTCCAAGGTCAAACTAAACGCTGGCGCAACGTTGACTTATCCTGAAAAATTTGGGCAAAGCAAAAACCGAGAAGTTTACCTCTCGGGCGAGGCTTTTTTTGAAATATCTAGAGATACGGCAAGGCCCTTTTTAATCAAAAGTAAAGAGGTTACTACCAAGGTACTGGGCACTTCTTTTAACTTAAAAGAAAAAGCAGGGAGCGTAAGTGTAACAGTGCTAACAGGTAAGGTAAAGGTATTTACAGAAAAGGACAAAGAAGCTAAAGATGCGGTATTTTTAAAGCCTGGGCAGCAGGCCAACTATGACCCTCAAAGTAGTAAAATCGAAGTTTCTCTTGTCGATTTAGAAGCCATCTCAGCATGGAAAGAAGACATCATCTATTTTGAACACGCCGACTTTAAAGAAGTTACCAGTCGATTAGAGAAATGGTACGGAGTAAAGATAGAAATCAAAAGAAAAGTGGATGGCAGGTTTAGCGGTAGATTTAAGAATAAAGCTTTAAAAGATGTACTTACAGGTCTGAGCTATACTTCAGACTTTGAATTTGATATTGAAAATGAAACTGTTTTTATATACTAAATTAAATATGCCTATGACCTAGAATCTCGACATGCTAACCTGATTTTCAACCTCGCTTATAATAAAAAAAGACAACCCGCCACCTTTTGGGAGAAGCGGTGACGGGTTTCTATTACCTAATTGTTTTTAGTTTATCACAAAAAACTCTGTAATTATATGAAATGGAAAATACTTAGACAAATTATTGTCATGACCAAATATGCATTTTATGGCATCTTCCTGCAAGGACTTTTATGTAGCTTTTTGCTTGCCAATAATGGCCTAGGCCAAAGTAAAAGTTGGGAAGAAGTAAAAATCTCTTTAAACAGCAGCGAGCTCTCACTGCAAGATGCTTTTCAGACGATATCTGCGCAAACTAATTTCTACTTTACCTACAATGAAGAAGGCATTGATTTAAGTAGTATTGCTGAAATGCCCCAAGAAAGCTCTTTGGCCGAAATTTTAAGAATTTTATCTAAAGAACATAACCTCAAGTTTAAGAGGATCAACGATGATATTTTCGTAAGCAAAAAGAAATGGCTAGAACCCTCACTGACAGAAACGATTGAATCGCCCCTACAAGTGACGGTATCTGGTACGGTAACCGCAAGCTCAGGCGAGCCATTGCCTGGCGTAAGTATCATTATAAAAGGTACGGCACAGGGTACTACCACTGATATTAACGGTAAGTATGCCATAGCTGCCAACGACAACGATGTGCTACAGTTCAGTTATATCGGCTATGTAACCCAAGAAGTTACAGTAGGTTCTCAAAGTACTTTAAATGTGGAGTTAGAAGAAGATTTATCTCAGTTAGAAGAGGTCGTAGTGATTGGTTACGGTTCTAGAGAGAAAAAAGACTTGACAGGTGCCATTAGTGTAATTGATGCCGAAGCCACAGAAAAGACAGCCTCTATAAATCCACAGTTGGCCATGCAAGGTAGGATGACGGGCGTTTTTGTAAGCTCGCCCGGTGGTGACCCAGCAGGAAGACCTGAAGTAAGAATAAGGGGCGTGGGTACTTTTGATGGAGCCGGAGGTTACGCTGAACCTTTGTATGTAATCGATGGGATTCCTGTATCAGAACCTTTTGAAGAAAATGCAGAAAGAGGTGTAGATGTTTTTAGCGATGTAAGGGGTAGCCAAAATATCCTTAACACAATTAATCCTGCAGATATTGAGTCAATTTCTGTACTGAAAGATGCGAGTGCTGCCGCCATTTACGGAGTGCGTGCTGCCAATGGTGTTATTTTGATCACCACCAAAAAAGGAAAGGCAGGTAGGCCAAAAGTAAGTCTGAATGCCTCATATGGTATACAAAATAACAACCAACGCCACGATGTGCTATCTACTTCGCAGTATTATGATCTAGCTAGAGATATGCTGCAAAATGTAGATCTTTCTTCTGACGAAGACCAATTTGGCTATTATGATCCAAATTCTGATTTATTTTTAGGCAATAGTACCAATAACGACGATTGGCAAGACGCCATACAGAACAAAAATGCGGCGATACAAGATTACAATGTTTCTATCTCAGGTGGTAATGATGCATCTACGTATTATGCAAGTTTTGGTTATGCCAACCAAGAAGGTACGCTCATAGGTAGCGAGATAGACAGGTATTCTCTAGCGATTAATTCAGATCATCAATTGAACGATTGGCTAAAGATTGGCGAAGTTTTCAGGTTTTCTAAAGTAGATGCAATAGATAATGTGAGCCCTAATCAATTGACTTATTCCGAGATCATACCTTGGCAGCCTATCTACGATAGTGATGGCAATTTTGCCAATGCCAGTAGAGATATATGGGGGCCTAATGGTGCCAGATCAAACGTATTGGGTCAGAATGCGACCAACCGAAATGATTATGAGACTTTTAGGACTTTAGGTAATGTGTACGCTGAGTTAACCCCGCTAGAGGGCTTGAGGATACGTGGAACGCTTAACTTTGACTTTACCAACATGAAGCGCGTAGGGCTTACTCCTGCTGGGCCAGCTGAAAGATTTGGTGGTTTGGGTGCTCCTGCTAATGGAACTACTTTTAGAGAACGGGTAACTTTTGGGTCTAACATTCAAACAGAATTGTTGATAGGCTACAATAAAACCTTTGGTGAACATAACATAGACATAGTTTTAAATGCCAGTGAGCAGAGAATTAGGAATGAGCTGTCATCAACAAGTTCTCAAAATTTGGTTTTCGTAGCACCCATACATAATGAAGCAGATGCCAATGGAGGTGGCTTCTTTACTGATAATGCACTTATAGGTTATATGGGTAGAGTAAGTTACAATTACGGTGGTAAATATTACTTAGATGCTACCATCAGAAGAGATGGAACTTCCAGATTCGCCGAAGATTTTCGCTTTGGTAATTTTCCTTCTGTTTCTGCGGCATGGAGGATCTCACAAGAAAGCTTTATGCAAGACATTTCCTTTATCAATGACCTAAAAATAAGAGGAGGTTGGGGTACATTAGGCAACCAAGTTACTGCAGATTATCAATACCTTGCTTTGGCCAATTTAAACCCAAGAGTGATTACAGGTGGTCAGGGTTTTGACCAATACACTTTCCAAAATGGGGTAACCTTTGGTAGATTGGCCAACAGAACATTAAGTTGGGAAACCGTAACCACTACCAACATAGGTTTTGATGGTATCTTTTTCAACAATAATCTGGATGTGACCTTTGAATATTATACAAGGGAAACCGAAGACATTTTGCAAGCGGTGCAACTGCCAAGAACAGCCGGTTTCTTAGAAAACACTGTAGAGAACATAGCCAGTGTAACCAACAAAGGTATAGAGCTAAGTGCCAATTACAGAATGGTATTTAATGAGTTAGAATTGAACATTGGCGGTAACATTACTACGGTTAATAATGAGGTAACCCAAACCAACCGTAACAATGACCCAATTAATTTAGGTAACAATAGAATTGAGGTGGGCCAGCCAATAGGTTATATTTGGGGCTATCAGGTAGATGGTATTTTGCAAAGCCAAGCAGAAGTAGATGCTTATGAGGCCAATACCAATGATGCTGCAGGTGGTGCCAAAGGCCCCGGAGATTTGACCTTTAAAGATACCCATACACCAAGTGAAGAAGTGGGCGTAGAGAAAGTACCCGGTGCAGATGGCGTAGTGGACATAAATGATAGGGTTTTCTTAGGTAATACCATTGCAGGCTATTTTTACGGAATCAACATTGGTGCAAGATTTAAAGGCTTAGATTTTTCTATGTTGCTACAAGGCGTTGGCGATGTGCAAAGAATAAATGGTCATAGAAGAGCCTTAGAAGGAAGTGGTTTTGGCCCTAATAAGCTCACTACAGTACTCAACAGATGGACACCGGAAAACACCAATACCGATATGCCAAGATTTTTATTCCAAAATCCAGCAGGTAATGACCGTATTTCTGACCGTTGGGTAGAGGATGCTGGCTTTATGAGAATCAGAAATTTACAAATCGGTTACACACTACCTAATAATTTGTTGAGCAAAGTTGGAGCATCGAACCTAAGGGTTTATGCAGACGCTAGTAATATAGCCACCTTTACCAACTGGACCGGCCTTGATCCTGAGAATGATAATAATCCAGTTCCTGCTATTTACAGAATAGGCTTTAATGCCTCATTTTAATAAGTTGATTTTTCGCTAATTAAAAAGAAGAAACAATGAAAAGATTAAAAATATTATTACCATTAGTTTTATTACTAACGCTGCCCTTTGCTTGCGAGGATGTATTAGACGAAGCAAGACCGGGTTCGCCTACAGAAAACCAGTTCATGGATTCGCAAGAAAAGTTTGAGTTCTTGGTAGCAGGTACTTATCAAAAGCTGATTTTCTTTTATAAATCACAAGCAAACCCACGCCAAATACATGGCTTTTGGCTTTTACCTGATGATAATCTCACCATTGCACAAGGTGGAGGCCTAGGGTTCGATAATTTTCGCGATTTAAATACGAATACCGCTTACCTACAGAACTACTATGAAAATGCGTATCATTTGATCAATAGAGCTAACACAGCTTTGGACTTTCAGAGAGATGAGCGATATGGATTTTTGTATGAGGATCAAACCTTGAGAGAGCGACATAGAGGAGAGTTGTTATTTTTAAGAGGATACATGTACTTAAACCTTTGGAACTACTTTGGCAATGTGCCATTGAATCTTGAAAACATTACAGAGTTTGACCAGACCATTATCGGTAACTCTAGCAATGATGCGGCTTTAGATCAAGCTATTTCAGATTTGCGGGAGGCATCTACATTATTAGGCGATACGCCTGTTAGAGGAGGCGCGGTATGGAATGAGACTGCTTACGGTATATTAGGCAAAGCTTTGATGATGCGTGGCGCATATGCCAACAATACCCAAGATTTTTCTGATGCATTGGCAGAGTTCAATAAAATTACCTCAAGAGCATTGGTAGCAGATTTTGGGGATAATTTTAAAGAAGCGACCGAGCTAAACGATGAGTCATTGTTTGAAGTAATGGCGGGTAGAAACTCTCAATTAAATAACTGGGCATTAGACAACGACGACTTTGCTGTAGTAGGGAACTTAGGTGTAATTTGGAGCTTTTTCACCAACAGATTTGGTTATGATGATCCAGCGACTGAAGAAAATGAAGTTGAGACCGATCCAGCATGGTTGAGGAGTGAGCAATATCTTCCAACGCAAAACTTTTTGGACTTGATTGACGAGAACGATAACAGATATTACGAGACCATTGATACGGTAACCTTGGAGGTTAAAAAATACATGAACTCCCCACAAACCAACGGAAATGAGTGGGGCAGGCAGCACAATAACCCAAGATTATTGCGCTATGCAGATGTACTTTTGATGCAGGCAGAAGCCATAGTGAGAACGGGCGGCAATGTTTCTGAAGCAGTCAATATCGTAAATCAGATTAGATCAAGAGCGGGTGCGCTTCCTGCTGATGACCCTGAGGCGACTACATTTGTATTGAGAGATCCAAGTGAAACCGACCCGGCCACAGTGCTAGATTGGATTTATGAAGAAAGGAGAATTGAACTAGCTTTTGAGGAAGGGCATCGTTGGTGGGATATGAAGCGAAGACACTGGTTGGGTGAAGTAGACCTTACCTCATATACTCAAGACGATTGGGGTTCAGAAACAGAGGTTACTTTTACCGAAACCAACTTGCTTTATCCCTATCCTCAATCTGAAATTGTATTGAATACAGCTCTTACTCAAAACCCTGGTTACTAATAAAGTGTACATATAAATTTATCATTTTCATATTTATTTTAAGGCCGTTCCCAATGGGAGCGGTTTTTTTTGTTTTAAGTCTATGTGGTCCTTGTAAATCTTCTAAAGCAAATTTGTACTGAAGAAGTGATACATAAAGGCATAAATTTTAAGTTCGCTAGCGGCCAAAGCTGGTCGCTGGCGAACACCTATTTGGGTAATTCACAATGTCTGAGCAAGCTAACAATTTGATATACAGTAAGTTGCAATTGTGGTATTTAATTTGGCTTATCCACCATATATTTTCATGTAGATAAAACCTTATGTTACTCAACTTTTTAAAAATTGCTATTAGAAACATTTACAAAAAATCAACTTTTAGTTTACTGAATATCTTAGGCCTAACATTGGGTTTAACCGCTTTTTTCCTGATTTTTAGATATGTACTTTTTGAACTCAGTTACGATGGCTTCCATAAAAATGCTTCAGAGGTGTACAGTTTGGCTTTGGTTAACGAAAAAGAGACCGGTCAAAATACCTATCATCAAATTCCCGTACCTTTTAAAAACTCAATAGAAAACATACCTGAGATTGCAACAGTAGTGCGCTTCAATAACATCGATTACCAAAATAATTCTATCATCTTTGAAAGCGAAGGTGAGAAAAAAGTATTCGAAGAGCGCGGAATGTATTTTGTAGAACCTGAGTTCGAAAAAATCTTCGATTTTACCTTGAAAAAAGGCGAGATGAGTAAAATGGCCGAGCCGTTTAAAATCATCTTATCCGATAAAGCAGCAAGTAAACTTTTTGGAGAAACCGATCCAATTGGTAAAGTTGTCAATATCAGTGGCAATGTGGGCGCTTTCAATTATGAGGTAGTGGGTGTTCTCAATAATTTACCCGTCAACTCGAGCATTCAGTTCGGGGCCTTGCTTTCATACAAATCTGCTAGAATACTTTATAATGAAGAAACAGAAGAGAATTGGGAAAGATGGAGCGAGTTTTATTTTGTGAAAAAGACTGTAAATACAGAAAAAGCACAACTAGAAAAGAAAATCGAAGAGACGCTTGAAGTGACACCAGAAATTGCTGAAAGAAAAGGTACTTGGTCGGTAGAGATGACACCAATAAAGGACTTGTACCTACATACTGAAAATCATCCGATACTATCAAAAAACGGCAACTTAGAAACTATTTGGGTCCTATCATTGGTAGGCTTGTTTACTTTACTGATTGCCTACATCAATTACATTAATTTATCTACAGCCCGATCTATGGAAAGGGCTAGGGAAGTTGGTGTAAGAAAAGTAATGGGTTCTTCTGTTGAGTTATTGCGCTATCAGTTTTTGTCGGAGGCCTTTTTACTCAATATAGTGGCCTTTGTCATAAGTTTGGTCATTGTGCAATGGGCCATACCCTTTTTTCAAGAAATCAGTAATCCTTTACTAATTGTAGAAGAGAATCAATGGATATTTTGGTCTGTTTCGGCCTTTGTGGTTATTATAGGCTCTATTTTATCAGGTTTGTATCCGGCCTTTGTATTGTCTTCTTATAAACCGATTACTGTAGTAAATGGCAAGGTCGAAAGAGCAGGTAAGGGCGCTTTTTTCAGAAAAGCGCTTGTGGTTTTTCAGTATGCTTCTTCGATTACCTTGCTAGCAGGTGCACTTACCGTGCAAAAGCAAATAGCTTATATGCAGGAAAAAGATTTGGGGATTGACCTTGAAAAACTAGTTGTGCTGGATGCACCTCCAGGTGCTTTAAATGGAAATAATGGAGAATTCTTTAAAACGCTCAATCATTTTAAGTCAGAATTAGAAGCTTATCCTGCTATTGAAAGCATAACCACGGCCAATGCAGTGCCGGGCAAAGGCATCAATTGGGGTAGCTCAATGGCTAGACAAGGCGCAGAAAATAAGCATTCGGTTTCATTGATCGCATGTGATAAAGACTATGCAAAAACATTCGGTATTGAAGTTTTGGCTGGACGTTTTTACAACGATAGCGATGACTCTTTTAGAAATGGCAATGTGGTGATCAATGAAAAAGCTGCCCGTTTAATGGGTTTTGAAAATCCGGCAGAAGCAGTGGGTAAAAGAATAAAAGGTGGCAATATGTTTCCCAACCTTATTGTAGAGGGTGTGATGAAAAACCACCATCATGGTTCATTGCATGAAGAGTACACGCCCATAGCCTACATTAAAAGCGTTTGGAGTAATTACTATGCTGTGAAACTCGCAAAAAATGAAAACGCTGATACGCAGCATACTTTAGATTTGATCAGAAAAGAATGGGAGGAAGCTTTTGAAGGAGCTCCGTTTGAGTATTTTTTTGCGGAGGATTCTTTTGATGCACAATATGCTTCGGATAGGCACTTCCTAAAAATCATCAATATTTTCACAATTTTGGCCGTGATTATCGCTTCTTTAGGCTTGTTGGGGCTCTCTTCTTACAACATGTTACAAAGAAGAAAAGAGATGGGTATCAGAAAAATATTAGGTGCATCCTCTAAAGGCTTACTTGTTTTGGTCTCTAAAGACTATTTTATTCTGCTGATCATTGCTAGCGTTATCGCAACGCCATTGGCTTGGTTCTTAATGGATTTATGGCTCAATAATTATGCTTTCAGAATAGATTTGGGCTTATGGTTGGCGCTCATTCCGGTAACCATTATTGTTTTGATTGCATTTTCTACCATTTCGTTGCAAGTTTTCAAAACAGTAAATACCAATCCTGTGGAGTCTCTAAGGCAAGAGTAAATTCCATATAACGAGAAAAAGTAAATAAAAAAGCCCACGCATGAATGCGTGGGCTTTTTTATTATTAGTGCTCATTAAACATTCTCCGGCACCACGTAATCTCCTCTATAATTTCTTTTGAGCATCGCATCTGCCTCAGGATCATTCACAAAGGTTTCTGAACTTGGATTAAAGGTAAGTACTTTGCCCAATCTATAAGCAATGTTGCCTAAGTGCGCCAAACCCGATGAAAGGTGGGCAGTTTCGACCGGAGCATTCAAAATGGTTTTGTCTTGCTTACGAACGGCTTCTATAAAGTTGGCGAAGTGTCCATCGGTACCGCCTGCGC
>CAKZMZ010000157.1 GCA_937129345.1 uncultured Thalassovita sp.
TGCTTTCAGCTTTTTTAAAATGTCTTCTTCGATAACGGTAAGCTGGTTAAAGCCAGCAAAAGCAATATGGTGGATTTGCTCTTTCTCAAAAAGTTGATCCAATTCATCGTAAACAATTCGGTAAGCCAAGCCAGAATAGCAGGCATTTCTTGCCAACAAGTCTTCTCTAAACTGTTTGTAAGTATCCCGGAGATAGGTCCAAAAAGCAAAATATTCTTTGAGTGTGCTTTCCTCTTTTGCCTCTACAGGTTTTCCTAGTTCTTTCCCCCAGCGTTCCAAAGCTTTCACTTCTTCAAGGTACTCAAACAGTTCTTGGGCCTGCTTAAAATTGAGGTTTTTATCGATCATGCTAAAATCGTTGAGCATGGTACCGCCTAGGGGGATAAACTTTTCTAGGTCATGCGCTTCGTCATGATCAAATTTTTTGTAGGTTTTGTACAGTTCAAAAAGTAGGCTCACCCTATCTACAATCTGATAGGGGCAGACCTTGCCGATAAAATCGTCCATAGAGAGGATTTCTGGCGCTAAAATGTTTTTGCCTGCAACCTCTGCGAGGTAATATCGAAAATACATGCAAGCCCTACGAGAAGGTAGTACCACAAAGGTATCTGCAATCTGGTAATCAAATTTATCAAAAAGGGCTTGGGCTACTTTTTTGAGAAATGGCTGCATTTTTCGGTATTGGTTAAAAAATAAATGTTCCCCAACCCACGCAAGGGTTTAAAACCCTTGCGTGGGTTGGGTTGGTAGATACCGAAATATACACAATAAGTTGTTTAAATAAGCTTCGCTACATAAAATTGAAAAATTCTTAATTATTAAAGCGAACAGCAATACTATGCGATATTTTTTTACCCTACTTTTTTGTCTTTTTACCTTCTTTAAGAGCTTTGCTCAAACTCAAATTCCTGCAATCTTATCCATGAGAGACCGTGCAAAAATCATGGACGATTTATTGGAAGATAAAATCAACTCTGTGCTGCCCATGCTCATGAATCGCGCAGAAATTGATATGTGGGTGATTGTAGCTCGTGAGTACAATGAAGATCCAGTGGTTAAGACCATGTTGCCGGCTACTTGGTTGGCGGCTCGTAGGCGAACAATTTTGGTCTTGTATAATGAAGCAGGTACTGAGAATATTGAAGCCTTGGCCGTGGCGCGTTACGATGTGGGCAGCGTTTTTAAAAAAGCTTGGAACAAAGAAGAAGAACCCGATCAATGGAAAGCCCTGGTAAAAATTATAGAGGAGCGTAATCCTCGCAAGATTGGTATTAACATGTCTGAGCATTTTGCTTTGGCAGATGGCATTACAGCCACTGAGCACGATGCTTTAATGAATAGCTTGCCACAACAGTATAGAAACAGCATCGTATCCGCAGAGAAATTGGCCATCGGCTGGCTAGAAACCCGTACACCTAGAGAAATGGCTATCTACGAGCAAATTTCTCGAATAGCCCATGCCATTATTGCAGAGGGCTTTTCTGAAAAAGTGATACAACCGGGCGTAACCACTACCGACGATGTAGTTTGGTGGTTTAGGGAAAGAATCAGGGAATTAAAGTTACAGACTTGGTTTCATCCAACAGTAGATATTCAAAGGGCTGACAAAAACTCAGAACTGTATGCTTTTTCAGGCAGACCGGGCTTCAACATTATACAGCCGGGTGACTTATTGCATTGCGATTTTGGGATTACTTATCTTAAATTAAATACGGATACTCAAGAGTTGGCCTATGTACTCAAGCCCGGAGAAAAAGAAGCACCTAAATATTTAAAAGAGGCCTTAAAAGCTGGTAATCGAGCGCAAGATATCTTAACCGAGCAATTTGAGACAGGTAAAACAGGTAATAAAATCTTAGCAGATGCCTTGGCACAAGCCAAAAGCGAGAACAACCGAGCGACCATTTATACGCACCCAATAGGCTACCACGGTCATGCGGCAGGCCCAACCATTGGCATGTGGGACAACCAAGGTGACACTCCCTTTAGAGGCGATTATCCCTTATATCCTAATACGGCCTATTCTATAGAGCTCAACACCAAGGTATTTATAAAAGAATGGGACAAAGACATTAGGGTAATGCTGGAAGAAGATGCCTTTTACGATGGCGAAAAGGTGATGTACATTGATGGCAGACAAGAAGACCTATTATTGATCCCGAGGCAGGCAAGCCATTTGGGCAATTTGTGGTGATCTGACCTAAACCCTAATAAGGGTTTTGAACCCTTATCAGGATTGTTTATTATGGACTTTCCTCCACATCTGCTTTCTCTTTTTTGTCTTTTAGCCTAAAGAAGTAGGTAAGACTTACCCCAGCCACTTGATTTAAAGAGGCGGTGGGTGCGTTTTGGCTGTCTCTGTTTACAATGTTGTTGAGCCCTTGGGTGAGTCTTGCTTCTGCCTGAAAAGTACTTTTGCCAATGGTAAAGTTGATCCCTGCACCAGCAGTAACGCCATATTCAAAGTTTACCGCTGTACTGCTTTCATAGCGGTAGGCGGCAATGTCTGTTTCTTGGGCATCTGCGCTTCTGCTGCTATCTGCGCCCATTAACAGAGCGAAATGAGGACCTAAGTTTAAGAATACTTTAAATTTTTCTCCACCCACATAAATGTGCGTAAGAATGGGCACTTGCAAATAATTGTACCTAAAAGTCTGTGTCCTTTCCAGATTGAAAATCTCCTGTGGATCACTCGGGCTTCTCATATCTTCAATCCATCCTTTTTGAGAAAAGTTGAGTTCTGCTTGTAATGCCACATTAGGGTTGGCAGAAACTTTAGCTACAATCCCGGTTTCAATCCCAGGTAAAAAATCAAAGTTTAAGCCTATATTGGGCTCAAAAAGTACTTGAGAAACATGGCCTCCACCTTTTATACCAATATCAACCTGTGCTAAGCCAAATGTATTTACCAAGCATAAAAAGAAACCCAAGTAGATTTTTCTATAGAAGATTTTCTTTGCCATCATTCCAAAAGCTAAAAAATAAAAAAGCCGGAAGACAGAGCTTCCGGCCACAAAGTTTAAAAAATACCGTGTAATACGGTCATAAATAAAAATTTATTTTTATTCTCTGCGCTCGTTTTTAGCAACTAGCACAGGTATCTTAGAATGAAACGCTAGTTTTTTAGTCATGCTCTTGTGAAAGAGTTTTTCTATGAACTTCCTTTCTTTAGGAGTCACTACTACCAAATCTACTTCATTTTCAGTGAGGTATTCTTCTAAACCACGCTCTACCTTTTTATCAGTTAAGATTTTAAAGTTGATTTGATTTACAGGCGTAAAGAAGTAATTCCTCTTTAGCATGTTCATGCTTAAATCATCAGCATAAGTGAGCGCTGGATCAGTATTTACATGTAAACAAGTTATTTCAGATTCAAAATATTCGCCTAGGTGCTGTAAAGTATCTATTACTTCGGTGTCTTTGTCATCAAAGTCGGTAGCGTATACAATTTGTTTTAAGCCTTTGAATTCGGAGTTTTCAGGAATTACAAAAACAGGGATATCTACCTTATCTATTACAGATACTGTGATGCTACCAAGGAGTACTTCTTCTAGGCCACTTGCACCTTTTGTGCCCATAATGACCATATCCATTTCTTTATCCTCGGCATAAGCCGCTATGCTATCGGCAGCCACGCCTTCTTGTACTTCGTAATGGACTTCTAGTTTTTTATTATTGGTATTGTATGTAGTGTCGCCGTATTTTTCTGCAATTTCCTGCAGTCTTACTTTGCGGTCGTATTTTATTTCCGCATTTAGGGTTTGCATGTAAACACCTGAAGAGTATTCCATACCCATAGGTATATCAATAGGGTAGGTGTTAAAAAGTGTGATGCTGCTCTCTAGTTCCTTGGCAACCTCAATTGCGTACTTGAAAGCATTCAATGCATTTTCTGAAAAATCGATTGGTACAAGAATCTTGTTCATGGTAGTAATACTTTATGAGTTCGATACTAAACTAGTTGAATACCAGCAGAATAGTAATGATTTATGTTGGGCTGTTTGCATGATAAAAATCATGATTGAAGTTGGGGATTGATCATTTTACAAAAGGTAAGGCACAACTACTTTTGAATCGTATTCATTATTATGTTTTATACAAAGATGATTTAGAAAAAGGGTAAATCTATATGATCTAAAAGGAAAAAGTCTTCAATAAAAGACTTGGTTTATGTTAGTAATTTTAGATTAAATTGAACTTACACCCTGTGGGTAGTGCCCATAGGGTGTTTTTTATTTGTTTTCTATTGAAAATGAATTTAATATTTTTACAGATGTTTTCAAGAAAATAACTTTGAACAATTAAGAGCTTAAGCTTAACTGTTGTATCAATATTTTAGAATTAATTTTTACAAATAGGAAATGTCTATTAGAAATACTATCAAGAAGGCACTGTTGCTTTCTACTGTTGCAATTACTATCATTTCTTGTGGCCCGGCACACAACCAAGCAGGTTTAGATGAATTTTCTAAAGAACAACTGCATTTATGGAACAAGCACATTACCGATGTAATGATCGCCGATATTTTTACGCCTCCGGTTTGCAGTAGAATCTATGCTTACCCGCATATAGCGGCATATGAGGTTTTACAGCAAGGCCATGAGGAATACAAACCATTGGCCGAACAGTTAAACGGTTTGCAAGAAACACCGCAACTTGATCCAAACAAAGAATATTACCTGCCTTTAGCAAGTATTGTCGCTTTTGCTACTGTTGGCAAAAAACTGGTTTTTGCAGAGGAGAAAGTAGAGGCCTATGAGAAAGAATATCTTAAAAATGTAGAGGAAATCGGGATAGATGCTGACATTTACGAAAACTCTGTAGCTTTTGGTAGAGAGATGGGGCAGTCCATTTTAGATTGGGCCGGCAAAGATGGTTATCTTGAGCGACAAGCGCTACCGAGGCATATTTTAAGCAGCGAGCCGGGTAGGTGGCAGCCGACTCCCCCAGATTATCTGCCGGGCATTGAGCCACATTGGAATACCCTCAGAACTTATGTGTTGGATTCTGCTACCCAGTTTGTACCTCCTCCACCTACTACTTACGATACGCTACCAGGCTCTCAATTTTATAAAGAAGCTATGGAAGTATATGATATGGTAAAAGAAGCAAGAGCAGAAAATGGCGACAAACTAGAGATGGCCAAATTTTGGGACTGTAACCCCAACGTGTCTTATACCAAAGGGCATGTCATGTTTTTCCATCAGAAGATTTCGCCGGGTGGGCATTGGATGTCCATTGCATCGCAAGCAGCAAAGAAAGTGGACCTAGGTGTTATGGAGCAATCAGAAGTTTTTGCTAAAACTGCTATTGCCCTGGCCGATGCTTTTATTTCTTGCTGGGATGAAAAATACCGCAGCGACCTGATCAGGCCAGAAACCTATATCAATAAATATATTGAACAAGGCTGGGAACCAGTACTGCAGACACCCGCTTTCC
The DNA here is from genome assembly GCA_937129345.1 of uncultured Thalassovita sp. Taxonomy (GTDB): domain Bacteria; phylum Bacteroidota; class Bacteroidia; order Cytophagales; family Flammeovirgaceae; genus Chondrinema. The sequence continues at coordinate 5,440 of CAKZMZ010000157.1, forward strand.
CAGAATATACAAGTGGGCATTCTGTTGCTTCCAGGGCAGCTTCCTATACACTCACCAACCTATTAGGCGACAACTTTGCCTTTATAGATTCTACCGAGGTACAGTTTGGCTTGCCCGTAAGATCTTACGATTCATTTAAACAAGCCTCAGATGAAGCCGCCATTAGTAGGATGTACGGTGGTATACACTACGCACCTGCTTGTTTTAATGGAGTAGAACAAGGTGAGCAGGTAGGTAAATTCGTTTGGGCCAACTTGGCAACTAGAGAAGAAAAACAAGTGGCAGAAAAGCAGTAGTCCCGAGTGTGTATCTATAGCGCTATTAGCTTATGTAATTGATGAAAAGTGGTTTGCCACGTATTACAGATCAAAATGGATGCTCTTGGTGACTGTACCACAAACATTTTTTAAGGAAAACTTTAGAACCACTTTTATTCAAGCATAATTAAGCTAAAGATCATGAATTTAATGGGTTTAACTTACTTTTAATAACCATTGGCCAAAACTTAAACAGTCAGTTATTTGGTTGTATATGGAACTAATCCTGTATTCAATATAAATTCTCGATGAACATATCATCTTTTTTTGAGCCTGTCTCGCTTTTAAAGAAAATAACCTCAACTTTGCATCTGCAATAGCAAAATTGCTTGCTGTTCATCAATCAATTTTTTTATGCTAGACTCTTTTAAAAAGGTATATACCTTTCAGTTTTGGTTACTTTGCTCGAGTTCCTTCCTGTTTTTTGCTAGCTTTAATATGATCATACCAGAGTTGCCAGCTTACATAGACAGCATGGGAGGAGGCGAGTTTAAGGGACTGATCATAGCGCTTTTTACCTTGGCGGCAGGTTTGTCTAGGCCATTTAGTGGGAAACTAACCGACACAGTAGGTCGGGTGCCTATTATGGTGTATGGCGTTTTTGTTTGTATCGCAGTGGGTCTTATGTATCCCTTACTTACCTCAGTGGCCGGTTTTCTTTTCTTAAGGTTCATCCATGGCATGTCTACCGGTTTTAAGCCTACGGCTACTTCGGCCTTTATTGCCGATGTAGTACCTGCTAATAGAAGGGGCGAGGCCATGGGTATAATGAGTTTGTTCGGTAGCTTGGGCATGGCATCGGGGCCGGCTATTGGCAGCGTGATCGCGTTAGAGTATTCTTTAGATGCGCTTTTTTATGCATCTTCTTTTACAGCACTGCTATCGATTTTGGTCTTGATTGGCATGAAAGAGACCCTAAAGGAAAAACAGCCCTTCAGCTTAAAACTCCTTAAAGTAAAGAAGGAAGAAGTAATAGAACCGCGTGTATTTTTACCTGCTGTTATCTTAATGTTGGCTGTATTTTCATTTGGTGCTGTGCTTACGATCATTCCAGATTTTAGCGTGCACTTGGGTATGGAAAACAAGGGCTTGTTCTACACCTATTTTACCTTGGCCTCAATTACAGTTAGGATACTCGCAGGTAAGGCATCTGATCGATTTGGCAGAGTACCCGTGTTAAAAATTGGTTTGTTGATACTGATTGCCGCGCTCTTTTTGATTGGTTTTGCCAAAACGCCTGATCAACTTATGTTTGCCTCTTTTATATTTGGCTTGGGTGTGGGCATAAATTCACCAACTATTTTTGCTTGGGCAGTGGATCTAAGCGATGATAACCACCGAGGTAGGGCCATGGCTACGGTTTACATTGCTCTAGAGATTGGCATAGGTGTGGGTTCGGTTTTATCGAGCTGGATTTACAACAACAATGACGACATGCTACCATTAACTTTCTCAATTAACGCTGCAGTGGGTATTTTGGCACTGATCATACTTCAAGTAAAAACAAGAAAGCGCAAGGCAGCTGCCAAAACGGTGTAGCTTTTCAGCTTTATATCATTCAAAGATATTTACTCTCTCGGGCTCGGTGTTGGTAAATGTACTTATTGTGCCTTTTTGGTGGGGCAAATAGCAGGTAATGCAGGTGTATTCATTGGGCTCAGAACTAATCTCGATTTTTCCGTTCAGTTTTTCTACGGTAAGATTGGTAATGTATAAGCCTAAACCTGAGCCCTTGCTTTTATCGGTAGCCCTAAAAAACATTTGGTATACTTTTCCTAGAAACTCTTCTTTAATGCCCATACCATTGTCTTTGACCTGTATAATGGCTTTATTGCGCTCAACGGTAGTATCCACTTTTATTTTTATCTGCTTGGGTTCCCTTTCTGCTATTTGGAACATAAAGGCATTGTCAATAATATTTTTTAGTATGATTCTCAGCCTTCTTTCGTCGCTTACAAAAGGTTTTGGATTAATGACCTCAATGCTAACATCTACACTAATTGCATATTTTTTCTGAATTTTTTCGACTACCTCTTCTAAGATGCCATAAAAGTTGATCTTGTTATTAAGAATAGGTGAGCTCGAATTATCTGAATACTCTAAAATATCTTGGATAAAGCCATCGATTTGATGCATGCTTTTTTCAATCTTTTGCAGTAAAAGCAACTGCATTTGGCTGTCGTGTGTATTCTTTATAAGCATTAAAAGGCCAAAAACCGAACTGATAGGCCCTCTAATATCGTGTGAGGTACGGTAGACAAATAAGTCCATTTCCTTTTTAAGGTTCTGCAGCTCATAATTTTTTAGATCCAAAATCTCTCTACTTTCCGCTAAGGCCTCTAGTGTACTTTTTCTGTGGGTAATTTCGGCTTCTAGTTCTGCGGTGCGCTGTGCTATCCTTTCTTCTAGGGTTTGGGTCAGGGTCTTCAGTTCTTCCTCTACCTCATGCCTGTATTGTATTTCTTCGTTAAGCCGCTCGTTTTTTTCAACCAATTGGTGGTTGGCCATAAAGTTCTTGACCTTTTCCACAAATATTTTTCTAGAGATAAATATACAAAGTACATGGGCTACAAAAATGTAAGGCCCTTTCTCATAAGCAACCCAAAAATCATATTCAATGTGATTGCTTATTATGTGCGTAATAAAACCTGAAGCGAGCATAAATAGCAATACCTTGGTCTTAAAATCGAAAATGACAGAAATGATAAAAATTGCCATTAAGTAAGTATAGATGTGCTCTTGAAATTGGTATTCGAAAGAAGCTATGTAAGCACACCAATTAATGAGGAAAAAGGCATAGGCATTGATTACGAAAACATGGCTTTTCTTGATGCTGCTGCCTCCTGTAGCTACCTCTTTATATAGGCTGAGCAATGCAATAGCATGACCTGCCAATAAAAAAATATCTTTGTAGAGGTATTTTCTATATTCTTCTACTATAATATCTCCCGTGATGTAAAGCGAGAGCATGATTATGCCAAAAGTAGATAGGTATTTGAGCCTTTTATAATTTTGAAATGTAATAGATTTAAAGAAAGGTAAACGAAGTTTTCTTGGTACTGTAAGCAGCCCGTCTGATAGATATTTATTTAATAATTTTTTAAAAAATGGTAAAAAATAATGCATACGCTGTTATGTTGCCTCTTACCTAATACTCTTTGTTCTTAGCTTTAAGATAAAAGGCTGCACAAAGAATTTATTTTAAGTTATTTTGTTTAATTTGAGATGATATACTACCACATTAGTAAAACTTTTTAATTTAAATATTTGCCATGCTTGCTTTTTTTAGGCTACCAAAAGTGGTTTTGGGCGTTCTTCTCACCCTACTTTTTTTCTCATCTTGCGAACAAAACCCTGAACCTATAGTCCTCTCCCCACAAGAAGAAGACTTACGCGAGCAAATTGTAGCCGTAATGAATTACTGGTACCTCTGGAATGAAGATGTGCCCGAAGTGGATATTAAGGCCTACGAAACCCGCCAAGAATTGCTCGATGCTATGGTAAACCAAGAATTTGACAGGTGGAGTTACATTACCGAAGAAAGTACATTTGATCAATACTACAAACAAGGAACTTACGCCGGCCATGGCTTTGGTCTAAGATATGATGATACAGGTGCGCTCAGGATCACTTTGGTGTACCCTGGTTCTCCTGCTGATAGTAGTGGGATTACAAGAGGGTTTGAGGTTTTAGAGATAAACGGAAGAAATATAAACAGCATTGATAATATTGATGCTGCCTTAGGCGATGATGTAGAAGGTGTGGTAAACCAATTTAAAATGCGCGATACCGCAGGTGAGGTAGTAGATGTAACAATGAGTAAAACCGAAGTAGAAATTGTTACCGTGCTCGATAGAAGGGTAATTGAGCAAAACGGCCAAAAAATAGGCTATTTGGTCTTTAATAACTTTATAGAGCGCGCAGAGCAAGATTTAAAAGAGGCCTTTTCCTACTTTGCTTCAGAAGGAATCGACGAATTGGTGTTAGATTTGAGATACAACGGCGGGGGAATTTTAGGCATAGCCACCAAGCTTTCTAGCATGATCACCAATGCAGCCAATGCAGAGAATGTATTGGTGGAGCTCAGTCATAATGATGAAAGAAGTAGTAATAACCAGCAATACCTTTTTGAGACAAGTGATATACACTTAGGACTTAACAGGATAGTAGTGATCACAACAGATGCTACTGCTTCTGCGAGTGAGGTAGTGGTTAATTGCCTAAAGACTTACATAGAAGTGGTGAC
>CAKZMZ010000158.1 GCA_937129345.1 uncultured Thalassovita sp.
AGTGGCTTGGTTGACACTTATGTAGAAGTGGCTCAACTCGAAATAAAAAATAGATTGGCGCATGTCATTACCTATTTTATATTGGCGAGCCTTTTGGTGTTCTTCATTTTTTTCGTACTATTTTTTTTGAGTTTGGGCATAGCCATAATCATCAATACGCTGAGTGGTCTGTCTTTTTTAGGCTATTTTATAGTAGGCGCCCTTTACCTCATTTTACTAATTGCATGCTTTTCTCAGAGAAAGGCCATTAAGGCAAGGATAGACTTGGCCATTGCAGCACGAACAAAAAACGATTAAGCATTGGAAAAACCTAACATAAAAGAACGGAAGCAAATTTTACTGGACGCAGCAGAACTGTACAAGAAAAAAATACGGCAAAACGTAAACGATTTGTACGGTGATGTGGAAAACCGAGGCAAAAAAGTGCTTATTATAGGAGGCGTCTTAATTGTTACCTACGGCATACTCGACTTAATATTAAAATCAAGGAAAAACAAAACTGTAGAAATTGAGTATGAAGATAGGGAAATACAAAACCCGCCTGTAAGTAAAAGGCCTAAGAAAGAATCTTTCATTATCAGATCGATCAAAGAGCAAATTGCTGCCTTTATAATGGCGCTTGCCAAGCAAACACTTAACGAGGTTTTAGAGAACTTAAGGAAAAAACAAACAGAAACGGAAGAATAGTGTTGGTGTATTAGCTTAGGTTTTCATCATAAAAGCATTGTATGCAAAAACACATTTTATTGCTACATGGCAATGGCGGCGCCAGTACACGATTTATCCCATTTCTCAAATCTTTAAAAGAAAGCGACCTAGCGCTTAGTGCGCACATCCCCCAATTACCTGGTTTTGAAGGTCGTCCTCTGCCTAAAAGCAAAGACTATTGGGCTGTTTTTTTAGAAGCTATAGAAAGTACGGTAACCCAACAAGAAGGACAATGGATATTTTACGGACATGGTATTGGAGGTTCAGTTCTGTTAGAATTGGCTGCAAGAGATTATACTTTCCCGTCTGGTAGACAAATAAAACCCGACCAAGTTATCTTACATTCTTGCATTGGCGCATCTTTACAATATAGGTTTTTCCCTAAATTAATGAAGCCGCTTTTTTTAAGGCAGTTTATAAAAAAAATGGTGCATTCTAAACCCTTACAGCCTTTTTGGGAAAAAAAGTTGTTCTTATTTCCCGAGCAAATCGATACTGAAATAAAAAACCAATTCTTTGCTGACTACAAAAACTGCCAAGCTTTCGAGGTCTTTTTTGATTTGATCACGCCGGCTTGGTACAAAGAGGTACAAGCCAAAACCCAAGACCAAGCTTTCGAATTTTTGTGGGGCGATAAGGAAAGGGTCGTAGCATCCAAATATTTGACTTATTGGAAAAAAGATTTTCCTAATGCCCATTTCGATACGGTAAAAGGATGGGATCATTTTCCAATGCTTGATTCTCCTGAAGACTTCTTTGAAAAAATCACTACCTTAATATTCCAAACCCAAAGCATGCGATAAACATGAGTAAGCTGAGCCAATTGCATGATTTTGTAAAGCTGAACATTCCTACACCTTATTTTAAAGGAGTTTCTTATGAAGAAGCCCAAGACTATAAAAAGCTTTTCCAGATAAAAAACAACTTTAAGTTTCCTGTGGTGGTGCGCTCTACCTACAGTCAAGAAGACGGCGAAGCGAGTTCTTTTGCAGGCCACTATGCTACGGTACTTAACGTAGGATACAATCAGTTTGAGCACAGCGTACGAGATGTATTTGCCAGTTATCCTAAGCCTGAAAACCAACAGGTGATCATACAGGAAATGCTACAACCATCGCACTCGGGAGTACTGTTCGCTTTTAAAAATGGTGTGTGGAAAATAGAATTTAGTGAGGGGCTAGGCGAAAACGTGGTTTCGGGAAAGAAAAACCCTTTTGTATTGCTACTACCCAAGTTCAATAAAATGGACAAATGGGTAGCTTCTTACTACAATTTCTGGAAACCTTTCGAAAAGGAAAACCCTATGGCTTTTTTGCACGGGCCATTTTTATCACTTTCCATCTACACTCAAACCTTATTGCAATATTTTAAACATGTAGAGGCTGGACTAGACATTGAATTTGCCGTTGAGAACGGTAAAATGTATCTGCTACAGGCAAGGCCCATTACCACCAAAGAGGAAAAAGAGGAAGTGCTGACCTCTGCCAACCACAAAGAGATTTTGCCTCCCAAGCCTTCTAGAGCAATGACTTCGCTCATCACTTCTGCTAGAAAAGACCTTTTTGCCTATTACCAAAACCTAGATCCTTCTTTGCCCAGCAGAAACTTTATTGAAAACGCCCAAGGCATGCCGTGGATCAATCTTTCTGCCTTGCTCGATACCATGGTAAGTTGGGGGTTACCTTCGAGCCTTGTTTGTAAAGCAGTAGGTGCCGAAGATGTGTACAAGGTTGCCTTAAGGCCTCACATAGCCATTTCTAAAATCAACGTTTTTTTTGGGCTACTTAAAGAGCAGCTTTTGGTTAAAAAGCAGGTAGAACGCTGGAAAGCAGCCACTTTTGCAGAGTTGAATAGAAAACGCGCTGATAGGGCAGCGTTGTGGTCACAGAGGCCTGAGGCGGCTTTAAATGAATGTGTGGAAGACCTAAAAAACCTTTACACAGGCTTAGTAAGCCACATGCAGCAACTCACAGGTGCCATGTCTGCACCTGTGGCCATATTGCACCGTTTGGGCCTACTGCAAAAAAGTAAGGTGGAGAGCAAAAGCACAGAGTATTTAAAAGCTTTTAATGCTTTGGCCAACGGAAGTATGGACAAACAGGAATTCCTCGAGCTGTATGGCTTTAGGGGGTTTTATGAGTCGGATGTTGGGCAGCTTCGGTTTTATGAGTACACAGAACAAGAATGGAATAAGTTGTTATCCAACAAAGGTGAAATACCAGAAAATTTGAGCACCCAAAAGTCCAAAGGCAATTTTTTTGTAAAACTCTTGACCAAACCAGTTACCGAGCTTATACACAGCAGAGAAGCCCTAAGACATGATGCCATGCAGCAGTTTTGGTATTTTAGAAAGGAACTGAAAGATGGCATACAAAAAGCCTTACCAAATCGTGATATCCGTTTTGAGGACTATCATTTTGAAGATTTGGCAGAACTGCTCAAAAATCCTACTGACTTTAAAAAACCAGAATATGAACCGCAGGCCGGTTGGGCATCGGATACCTTTCTCCACAACGAGAGCGGTAGGGTTTTGCCATTAAATGTACTTGTAAATGCTGGGAACAGCCTTGACGCCAAACAGGGCATAGGCATCTATCCCGGTGTGATCAAAGGTCAAGTATGGCGCGTTGCCGCCGCTGATTTCTCTCAACTACAACTTCCTAGTTACGAACACATCATTTTGGTAGCAGACTCTTTAGACCCCGGTTGGATTCCTTTTTTTGGCAAAGTAAGTGGCGTAATTTCTTATGTTGGAGGCATCTTGTCGCATGCTTCCATCATATTAAGGGAGTCTTCCATTCCTTCTATTACACAACTGCCAAAAACAATAGAATTGAGCGAGGGTATGTGGATCGAAATGAATGGCCAAACAGGTGAGGTCAAAAAAATAGAAGCTTAGATTTTATGTCACCCCTTCGGGGTTTTGTCAATACATTTATCATTCATACTATTAAGGTAGCACCTCTTCGAGGTTTCTTTCCTTATCCAAGTAATTAAAAGCTTAGATTCATTTCCAAGCCCAAATATACCCTGTCTTTTCCGTGTCGCTTGCTGTTGCTGTTTGGTAGCCTTTTTCTTTAATGAATTGATGTAAAGCTGATTGATTGTGGTCTTGTTCCTCGGTTTGGTGGGTCTCTATACAAATAGATTTTATCTTTTGAAAAGTTTCGTCTGGTGCATTGTACAAAATCGGATACTCTGCTCCCTCGCAGTCTAACTTCAGTAAATCGACTTGGTTGATGTTGTGGATTTGCATGGCCTGAGCTAAATCCAAGGCCTCTACTTCTACACTTTCTACATTAGAAGCATTGGCATGTATGCTAGCCATAGTCGCAAAACCATCTAGCGTACTGGCATTGAGTGTAATAGTGCCTTCTTCGCCTGCCACTGCCGTATTGAACACTTCCCAATCCAACTGTGCAAACACTTCTTTTCTTTCATTCAGCAATTTAAAATTGTAAGGATGTGGCTCAAAGGCATATACTTTAGCTTCTGGGTAATCTGCAAAAACAGACAATGAAAAAAATCCTACGTTTGCCCCAATGTCTATCACGGTTTGCAGCTCCATACTTTCCAGTTTTTCTTGGGGAAACCCTTTAAAATACACTGCATCAAAAAAATTTTCGCGAAATGGGCCCATCATTCTTTTTGGCACTTCAATTTCACCAAAACCTTTAATGTCAAACTTAAAGGAGCTGCCGAAGCCGAATAATTTACCTGAAAAATAAGCCGTCTTATTATTGAGGCGCTTAAAGATGTTTTTATATCTGTTGATTTTTTTGCTAGCTGTAGAAGCCATGCGGATATTTTTTTAAGTTACTAAAAAATAGACTAGTCTAATTTTGCTTGCTTTCGTAAATTATTCGCTGCAAAGCATCGTAATCGCTCAGCATTTATGGAATCTACAACAAGCTATGACACTAGGGATTAATTTCCAGATTTTTTCGTCGGAAGTCTTTTCTTCTGCGTTTCCAAAATTGGAAAACCGTTTTGCGTCTTTCTTTAGGCGGTTTTTCGTAGCTGAAACCGACACTGTGCTTAATGCCACTTAGCAGTGTTTTGGCCCAATAATTAAAGATAGATTTACTTTTATCTCGCTCTGTGTAAATCCTTCCTCTTTTCAGAAATAAAAAGCGCGGATTTTTAGATTTTACCAATACATTAGCAAACATCGTAAGCAAACTTTTGATCTTGCCCTGTTTTTTGGGTTTTGCATCTTTCTTTAGCAATGCCACATTTAGATCTCGATAGTAAAAGCGCATAAAACCATCGGCGTATTCTTCATCTGCCTGCACTTCAAAATTAAGTTTTCTAGAGATCCCTGAGTTAACCTTGAGCGAGGCCACATTTTCTAACATAGGATTGATCGAACGCAAATCCATAGGCGCCAAAGAACCTTGGTAGGTAAAACTATTGTTTTCGTTTGCTATGGGAAAAGTAAAAGCTGCATCAACCCTACCCTCGCTCATTAAGTTAGCATTGGCAAATAACTGAACTGCGGTTCCCTCTGCCAAGATAGTAGAATCGTTGGTAATGTTAAAGGCATAGGCGTTTAGATCATCAAAATAGATTTGACCGGGCTGCTTGCCATCTACGGCCAATTCTTCGTAGGTTACCTTACTATTGTAAAGGTTTATGGTATCTAGCTTGATGTAGGTCTTCATATTTCGCAGAAATTGCTGTGGCATGGGTGGCCTGCGACCAAAAGAAGATGGCGCTCTTTTATCTCTGTACACGTAGGTGTCCATGTGCTCAATATCGAGTCGGTTGGCAATAAGCTTATCGCTTGCCAACAAGGTCGGAAATTGAAAATTAGCTAAAATAATGCTATCTACTTTTAGATGGATCCAATCAATTTCATGACCATGTATTTCTGCTATGGCCTTTTTGGGTACCTTTGGTTTTACGTCTAAATCTTGAATGTAGATCCTATCGTCTTTGGTACGCAAGCCTATCTCACCTGCTTTCAATCTGTAAATACTGTCCGGCAAGTCCAATTCGTAATTTTTTACCCCTACATGAATATCATCTGCCAACATGAACCTAGAGGAATCGTAACTTTGGAAGAGGTTGTTGAAATTATCGACCTTGGTAAAAATCTCATCTATATTTACATAAAGGCTGTTTTCATTTTTAGGGTGCAGCCCCAACTGTAAAGAAGCTTCTTCAAATTGGAAACGTTTTATCTGCACTTCTCTAAAATTTTGTCTTAGCAAAGAATCTAATTTAACCGTACTAAATCGCTCGCCCGATGGATTGCTCTCCCCTTCGGGATGGAGCACCAACCTAAATTTGGGGTTATCTAACTCAATATCATTGACCGAGAGAGTATTCTCAGTAAGTAGTTTTTGCAGATCAGTGCCTTTGATGCTCAATAGTGGGGTGTATACTTCTGTAAGGTTTTTACGCTCTATATTGCCCTTAAGAAAGTCCATATCGGCCCAATTTTTTGGCGCGTAGTGCAAATAGGTAGCATAAAAGGTATTGGCCGCTGAAGAAAACTCAATTTTACTGGTTCTTACAGAGTGCCACTGATCGGGCAATTCGTGGATTACGTTGCGCGCATTTACCCGCCAATCAAAAGCGAACATAAACCTAGCAGGCATTTCTTTTACCGTAGAATCTATCCTAAATGTATTTACAGCCAAATCTAGCCTATCGGTGCGTAGGTGCTGCCTAAGGGATCTATTGTTGAGTTGTTGCCAATCTAAAACACCCCTGTTCAGGTTCATACGATCAATTTCTAAGCCGTTAAACACTTTAAGCACCGAATTGCGCATGGCTGCGGTAAAAGCTTTTTTTGGGTCTTTTGCTTGAGCTTCTTGCTTTTCTTCTTGCTTGGCACCTGCAGGTTTTTGATCGTAAACGGTTTCCATTGCAATATCTGGATCGTTTACCAAGAGTTCTCTTACATACAATTCTTGGTCAAAATAAAGCCTGGGCCAGTCTACGCCATCCAACCTAAATTCGGGAATAGAGACGTCGTATTTATTTACGTCTCGCATCCTCCTACCCACTGCGGAGGGCCTTATCCTGATATCGTAAAAATACACAGCAGATGAAGAGAGGGAAATGCCCAAGCTTTTGCTTTGGAGCGTGTGCACGCTATCGGGCAAGTTAATGAAGTAGTTATTTGCTAAAATTTCGGCATCTTTTGCCAATGGCAATATCTCATTATTGTTAAGGGCTACACTATCGAAAATTAAATCGCGCACGCATAGCTGTATGTCTCTGGCACTTAGCAACTCACGGGTACGGTCGCTTACTTGCGCCATCGAGTAAAAGCCTTGATTAAAATTTACGGCCCTTACCCCAAAAGATTTGATATAATCTGAAAGCGCGAGTTGCCGAGCGGGCAGTTCTTGTAAAGCCACTAAATTATTGGTGTCTATTTCAAGTACATTTTCTTCTATTACCGTAGTGTCTTGGGGCGGGGCATTGGGCTTTGCAGAAACAAAATGCAAAATATTTGGCTTCTCTATACTCAAAAGTTCGATCATCACGCGCTGTTCCCTAAAAACCTCTCTAAAATTGATTTCATCGGCCAAGAAAGATTCTAGCCGTACATCAAAGATACCATTACTTTCTTGTATGTTTTCTACAATAAAATTACGGTTGCGTTCATATGGTCTTAGCCAAGTGCGCCCTGCTTGTATCAAAGAATCGGTGCTGCTTATCCTTAGCTTTTCGGCAGAAACATAGTGAAGGCTGTCGGGCAGAAAATAGCCTAAGCTTTCTACATTGATTTCCATCTCTCTGGAAAACAGTAAGCGGCTTGTATCTGAGTAGGTGTTTTCAGATACACTAAACTCTCTGAGCGTTACATCGGTATTTTCTACAGCAATGCGTTCTAGGGTATCATTGGTACACTCGTAATAGTTAAATTTTGCTTCGTTAATGTCTACTGTATTAATGTCCACACTTTTAAATGCTGTATTGATTCCTGTTATGATATCTGCCAAAAGCAGAGAATCTCTATCGAGGTTATTAACAGAATCTACCATGGCCACATACAGCAAGGAGTCGTCGCGGGCGGCATAGGCAGAATCAAAATAATTGAGCAGATATGTGGTAAATGAAGTGTTTTTCGGAATGGTATCATTCACCAGGGCTTTTACGGCTTTTACATCGGCCAAATTCAGCTGATCGTTGATTTCCGCAATATCCACGGTCAGCATTTCTTTTTCTAGAAGATCAGGAATCGAATCGCTGAGCAGCAAACTATCCACCGCAAGGGAATCTGTCTCGTAAATTTCTAGTACATCTTCAAAAAGAGAATCGATTTCCATTTCTTCCAACACTTGTTGTATGGAGTCTGCGCGGTATATCCTTCTCATATCAGTATCTAAATTCACGAAATGATTGACCTCTAAACGGGGTCTGTTCACTCTAAAAGTGGCCATTATCAACCTCTTTTCAATGTATGCACGCCAAATATCTAAACCTGTGAGCTCAATTCTAGAGAGGTAAAAATTCATGAGCTTATCTTTGTTGGCTTCATAAAGCTGCCTTGTTGTGACTTCTTCGCTATTTGGTGCAATGAGCACATTGTTACAATAGGCGTAATTTCTTTTGGTAGAGAAACCTAGCTCCAAGGCTTTCAGTTTGTGGAGTCCGTCTGGTAGATCGGCTATGTAATTTCTTAAACGCAGTTCAAAATCATCTGTAAAAAAGCGCTGTTTTCGCTTTTGCCAAGAACTCTCATCAAACCAAACATTTTCTAAAGAAAGGGTAAAATCATCTATGGCTAGGTTGTTACCGGGTATTTTAGCATAAATGGCAGCGCTGTCAAAATCTATATTCCCAACAATAAAAGATTTGACAAACCTACTTATTTTTTCGTATTCTAGGCCTTGTGGCCCGGTAGAACCGTTTTGTGGTGCAATGTTACCCAAATCTACAAATGGCTTGCGCACTTGTATGCTTTTGGCCTTAAATACCGAATCAAAATAAAGTTGGCCGTACTGCAATCCTAAAATCTCTAACTCTCTAAATGCAACACTTTTTCCTGAAAATGAAGAGTTGTCTTGGTAAGAAAGCAATTTTAAATCTTGGGCGGAGAATTTCTCACCCGAAATAGACCCGTATAAAGAAGTAAAATCTATGGCAAGGCCATTGGGCAGAGCAATGGCATTTTTGCCTATACTGCACTCCAAATCTTCAACATAAAAAGGCTTACCATCTTTTAAAATAGAGGTAGAGTCTACTTTAAAACCCGTAATATTTAGGTTAATTTCTTTAAGCATATAGCTTTGGGCCTTGGAATCGGTGTAAGTAATGGCGGCTTGCTCTAAGCCAAAATTGCTTACTTCAAACTCGTTAAGATAGCCCGAAATGATAAAGAACAGATTGGTCTCTTGCTTGGTATTTTGCGCTTGTGCGGTTTGGTCGGTTGCCCTTATCTTTACGGTTGGATGCCTGATGTAAAAGTGGTCTATCGTCCAACTTTTAGAGAGCCAAGCTTCTTTTAAAGAACCTGCACTCATCTCTATTTCGGGAATTTCAAAATCGTAAAGCAGCTTATAATTTACACCATTGGCCTTGAGTTGCTGCCAGCGTTCCTCGTTTAGCTTAAAGGTCAGGTTTTTTATGTCAAATTCCTGTTCGAAAAAAGAAAAGCTGCCTTCTTCAAAATCGAGGCTGTACATGCCCTCACTTTTTAAGGTAACTGCCTCTTGCAAAATGCGCTTTATAATGACGTCTGAGTAATACTTAATGGCAAGTTGTAGGCTTACGGCAATAATGAGCAATACCCCCAGAAAAACACTCAGCCAACGAAACCTGCGCTTTTTCTTGGGTTTCTCCTTGGTTTCTTCTGCGGCTTGTTCATTTTGCTTACTTGAGTGTTCATCTTCGAGTTCACTCATAAAATATTTATTAAGCCTTCTTTGTATTTAACAATAGAAATTTAAAGTACAATATTAGTAATAATCTATAGAATGCTTCTAGGAAATGGGCAATGTTTGACCAACAGTTTAAAAAGTTTTCGATAATGTGTTACCAAGCTTGCTCAAGGAATTTTAATATAACTTTTAAAGATAAAAATTGCTCCGAATAAAAAGTAAAAAACATGATTTACAGCTGTAAATACAAGCTTTTTACCATTCCTTTTAAATTTCTCTTTGCCCAAATAAGTTCAAAAGCTGGGTTTGCTCATCTTCCCTTGTAGGTATTGTTGCCGATATCAAATTTCACTTGTACACCTCGTTGTTGCAGTTTTTCAAGGATTTGTAAAAGCGCGTCCCTTTCTCTGCTGCCCCGCTCATAAGGATTGCCGTTTAGCGTAAGCAGGCTCAATTTAGAAAGCGAGAGCAACTCTTTAGGAAAAGCAAGAATTTGATTATACGCCAAATTGAGTTCTTCTAAGTTCTTGAGTTTTAGAATAAAGGCAGGAAACTGCGCCAGCATATTTTTTTGCAAATGCAGGTATTTGAGTTTTTCTAGGTTACCCAGTTCGGCAGGTAGCGATACTATTTTATTGGTATGCGCATACAATTCCTTTAAGTTTGTCATCATACCTAAACTTTTTGGCAGTCTATCTAATTTATTATGGGACAAATACAGAATCTCTAAATTTTTTAATTCGGCTATCTCTTCGGTAATCTCGGTTAATTCATTGTAATAGATATCTAACCAAAGCAAACCCTCTAAATCAAAAATAGCGGGAGAAAGCACCCTAAGCTTGTTTTTATAAAGCATTAAGCTTTGCAGGTTTTTCAATTGCCCCAAGCCATCGGGCAGCTTGGTAAGGTAATTTTCTGGCAACACCAACTTTTGCAGGTTTTGCAAGAGTGCTATTGATTCAGGCACATACACCAATTTGCAATCTCTCAAAGTAAGCGATTCCAAATTTTTTAAGTGTTTTAAATCTTTGGGTTTTATAAAAACAGGATTGTAGCTCAGATTGAGCGATTTTAGTTTTTTAAGTTTTCTAATACCTCTTAAGTCTGTAATGTTGTTACCGCTTAAGTTGAGCGATTCTAGGTTTTTGTATTTCTTAAGCCTTTTGGGAATACGCGTCAGTTCATTTCTGCTTAAATCTACATGGGTAATGGTTTTGGATTTCTTGAATTTGAGCCGTTTTCTATCGTTTACCAGTTGGTTTCTATTTAGGCTCAGTTTTTTGAGTTGCTTTAATTTTTTGAGTTTTTTTGGTAATCGCTCAAATTCGTTCCGGCCTAAATCGAGTTCTTCTAAGTTTTCTAACTCAGGAATTTCCACTTCGGTTTTCCCCAACTCATTGTCCTCTAAATCTAGTTTTTTTAATTGTTGAAGCGGATAAAATATGTCGTGGTCTATGTGAGATAGTTGATTGCTGCGTACACTTAAACTACTCAGCTTTGTAAATTTTGATAGTCTTTTAGGCAATTCTGAAAAACCGGCGCGGCCTAGGTTCAACTTGGTCACTTCTTGCGTTTGGGCACTTTGCAACTTTTCTAAGTGTGCTAAGCGATTGATAGAGTCTGATTTGGCTCGGTCTCTTGCAAACTTTTCGCGCATTTTTTGAGCCGATGCTTTACTCGCAGAGTCCATTTCGGGCAGCTTTTGAGCATCTCTGATAGAGTCTCGCCTAAACTGCAAGTAAGCCATCAAATCTCGCTTTTCTTGCTCATAGGCTTTGATCTCCTTTCTATTTTGCTTTCGATACTGGATTTTTTCCTGCGCAAACAAACAAGCATTTACAAACAGCAATAATAAAGTCACAAGATAGAAATGGTAAAAATGCTTTCCCATAGCAGGCTAGAAATTAAGAGAAAACAAATATAACTAAATATTTAGTTAAACGATGGCATATTAAAACTCACTAATAGAAACGGGGATTTCTAAGCTACTAGATTTATCAAGTAAGTCTCTGGCGGTAACCCTCAAAAATCGCGTACCAACTCCTATAGAGTCGCTTACATAAAATCCTGTATCTATTTGAAAGGTATTTTCCAAAAACACACTTTCATTGTATCGAATGTTCCTAAAATTATCGCCTGCGCCTAGACGCAAAGAAACCAATAGCAAATCTGTATTGCTTTCTATTGTGCCTTGAACACGAAGTGTATCATCAATAATAAAATTTGCAAAGTCGTTGATCGGTTCTGTAAGGCTCACCACAGGATTTTCATTTAAAACAGAAAATGGCTTACTGAAAGTAGTTGAAGCATTGCCTTCTCTATCGAAGACAATCATATCTAAAAGATAACTACCCGACCTTGCAGAATTCGGTATTTCAATTTCTCTAAAAACGTTTACCGCATTGCCCTGCACCGATAATTCTATCACCGTATCTCCAGAAACGTCCCAAGGAAAAATACTTATTCTAGTACCAGGGGATTCTGTAAAATCATCTTGCGGGATAATGCTCACTTCCATTTTTTCTATAAGCACATCGTCCC
>CAKZMZ010000159.1 GCA_937129345.1 uncultured Thalassovita sp.
CTAATCAGAAAAAGACCTTGCTCTTTTTTGGCCTGATCAGAGAATATAAGGGCTTAGATGTGCTGATACAAGCCTTTAGTAAGTTGGATGCTTCCTATCAGCTGTTGATTGCGGGTGAAAGCTACGAGGACTTTAGTAAGTATAGGGATTTGATCGAAGCCTGTGGGCATAAAGAGAATATTTTCGTTTTTGACAGGTACATTCCCGACCATGAGGTACCTCTTTTTTTTTCTG
This sequence comes from uncultured Thalassovita sp., assembly GCA_937129345.1. Classification (GTDB taxonomy): domain Bacteria; phylum Bacteroidota; class Bacteroidia; order Cytophagales; family Flammeovirgaceae; genus Chondrinema. The sequence goes on from CAKZMZ010000159.1 coordinate 235, forward strand.
TGGCTGATTTATGCGTTTTGCCTTACAAGAGCGCTACCCAAAGTGGTGTGGTCGCAGCTGCTTTTCATTTCGATTTGCCTGTGGTGGTTACCAATAAAGGCAATCTTAAAGATACCATTTTGCCATACGGCACAGGCCGGGTAGCTGAAGAGGCAGAACCCACACAAATTGCCGAAGAAATCAAATACTTTTTTGCGGAGAACCACGCAGAGGAGATGACCAAGAACATCGAAGCTTTTAAAGCTAAATATACTTGGAAACATTTTGCCGAAGCAGTGCTCAAGCTTTACAGAGAGGTAAAAAGTAATAATGGTTTGCCGGTGAAGGATTAAACTGTGCAGGTTTAATAAGCTACTATTTGCTTTATTTTTCTACATAGGTAGGTTTATGTATAAGTGCCTTAAGTACAGTTTGTTATTGACTCTTTTCCCTATATTTTATATTTTACTTTCCCGGTTTTTTACCTTTTTTGCCACGACATACCTCACTTAGCCTCAAATATTACTTTGCGCAGTTTTTAAGTGGCACAACATTGTCTTTCATGTCTAATATCATTTCAGAAAATTATCATTAAAAATTAGACAGATGACAGAAAATTTTTTAGTTCAATTTGAAAAAAAGCAAAGGGTTGCCTATTTGGTTACGCTAGCTAGTTTGGCCATGGCCGATGGTGAGGTAGAGGAAGGAGAAGAAAAATTGATCAAATCTATTTGCGATCAGGCAGGATTAGACGAAGCAGGCAAGGCTTTGGTCATTTCGGCAGTATACAACCCTGAGGAAGTAGCCTTCGAAAATTATCTTGGTCTTTTGCAAGACAGCGATTTGCGTTTCCATTTAATGACAGACATTGTTTTAATGGTATATGCAGATGGCGAAGCCGAAAAAGAAGAGTTAGAACAAGCCGCCAAAATAAGATTGTTGCTAAGCATTACCAAAGAGCAATATGAAACGCTCACTGCTTATGTAAAGGCTGCCCAAGATTTTAAAGAAAAAGGCATTATTGAGGGAGAGTTCTTAAAACAAGCGGGTTTGGAAGAAGCCTTTAAAAAACACGACATACCAATGGAAGCCTTTAATAATGGGCAAACCGTAGGTGAGATAGTGACCAATGTAGCCCTTAGTGTGGTAGAGAAAGAATTAGAGGGCACTAAAGCGGGGGTTATCTTTAAAGTGGCAAAAGGCTTAGGCTTATTTTCGGGAAGGAAAAAAGAAAAAAGGAGGAGGAAAAAGCGAAAAAGCAAGTTTGGAAAGTTCTTGGCCAAATTGGCGGGTACTCCAGTTTCTCATGCCTAAATATTTGGTGGATTGAATCAATAAAAAAGCCTTGGGTAAATTCTACGTACTTTACCCAAGGCTTTTGATTATGAGATTTCAGAAAGCTAACCTAATTTTTATTAAAAACTTGTTTGGATCTCTCACCCAAACAACTCAAGAGAAGATATAATCGAAAATGCAAGGATTGCAACTGCAACCAATACAATGATCATAGAAATCATGAATTCGGAATCTTTTGACATGTATGGTTCTATGCCAGTATAATATTCTTCATCGCGCTCCTGTTTATCTTCTTTTTCTTTCACTTGTTCAGCCATAACTGTATAAGTTTAAGTTTACGATTCGGTTGATTTATTTTCAAATTTACTAAAAAAGGCACATAAACAATGATAATGTAAGTTTTATGTGGTTTACATTTAGCATAATTAACACAATCTGTGCTGTGTTATATCATAAATCCATATTCTATAATCTATTCAAGGCCACCTAAAGCGTTTTTTTGTAGAAAAAGAGCGTAAAAATCTACGTTTTCCATTGTATTATTACATCAGCAATTTTACGGTCATTGGCCAAGCGGGGCACTTTGTTTTGGCCTCCGAGTTTGCCTATAGATTTCATATACTGCTGAAATGCATCTGTTTGTAGCCGGGTTATTTTCAGAGGTCTTAGTATAGAACCACTTATCAAATCATCGTAATAGCTGTTGAGTTGGCACAAGTGTTCGTCCATGTCTTTGGCAAAGCTTTCCAAATTATTGGGCTCATTTTCGAAAGCAATGAGCCATTCGTGGTAGGGGAGTCCTTCGCTGACCTTTACCTTAGGTGCCACTGAAAACTCAGTCACTTTTGTTTCCGGATGTTGCTGCTGTGCATAGTTTAAGGCTTTCTCTACCTCCTCGCCAATAACATGCTCGCCAAACGCAGATATAAAATGTTTGATGCGACCGGTGACCAACAGCCTGTAGGGATTTTTAGAGACAAACTTTACCGTATCTCCTATTGAGTAGCCCCAAAGCCCCGCGTTTGAATTGATGATGAGCGCATAGTTTTTATTCAGTTCTACCTCATCAATAGAAAGTCTGCTAGGGTTTTCATCAAAATATTCGTCGGCGGGTATAAACTCGAAAAAGATACCTGACTTTAACAAGAGTAGCAGGCCTTCTTCGGTTTGGGTGTCTTGGTAGGCAATAAAGCCTTCAGAAGCGGGGTAGGTTTCAATAGAATCTATCTTTTTGCCTATTGAATCGAAAAGCTTTTCGCGGTATGGGGCAAAATTAACGCCCCCATAAACAAAAAGTGAAAAATCAGGGAAAACGTCCTTGATTTTCTTTCCGGTTTTTTCCTGTATTTTATCAAAATACATTTGTACCCAAGGCGGAATACCCGAAATCAGTGACATGGGCTCAGAAAGTGTCTCCTCAATTATTTTCTCTAGTTTTGTTTCCCAGTCTTCAATGCAGTTTGTATCGTAAGAGGGCATCTGATTGCTCCTCAGATAAGTAGGTACGTGATGATTAACAATACCTGAGAGCCTGCCTGTAAGTATATCTCCTTTGGTATCGAGGATAGGACTGCCCGAAAGAAAAATCAATTTTTTGTCTAAGAAATCAGATTTTCCTGTTTCGTGCACATAGTTTAGTAAGGCGTTTCTTGCAGAGTTGATATGGTTAGGGACTGAATCTTTTGTGATAGGGATGTACTTGTTGCCTGAAGTAGTACCTGATGTTTTAGCAAAATACACTGGTTTGCCGGGCCAAAGAATATCTTTCTCTCCTGCAATTATCTTCTCTACGTAAGGCTTAAGCCCTTCATAGTCTCTGATGGGAACGGCTTCTTTAAATTCTTGGTAGTTATGGACAGTTGCTAGGCGATGATCTTTGCCAAAAAGGGTTTTACTGCCTTTAGTGAGCAGTATTTGCAACATTTTTTGTTGGCTTTTACTAGGATGTGAGCTCCACTTATTTTGTTCTGCGTTGACCCATGCTGCCAAGGGCTTGCTCAGTACCGATCTAAATCCCATAGTTTCAGTTTTATCAAATAAAAATGCCACACTTAATTGAAAGTGTGGCAAAAATAGCTATTCCTTTTGTGAAGGTAAATCTTTATTTTAAATAGCTTTTATACTAAGTGCAAATGGTTTTGGCCCATAAGCCACAGAACAGCATCATCCTTTGTCTTAAAAATATTGTAATCTGCATCCCCTATGTTAATGAGCGGATAATGATTGTCTGCCGACTCTTGCATCTGCCCATGGGTTTTTATTTCTGCTTGAAAACTTATGCCCAATTCACGGATTTTCGGTACGAATATACCACCAAATTTGTCTTTTTTGGCTGACCACAATTTCTTCATACCACTTACATCATTAATATGCCCGAAGTAATGGCCTTCATTTTCGCTCAAAAAGTTGATGATTTTTCCTGTGCCTCTCTTTATGTCATCTAACTGCAGATATCCCATCCATAAGGTTTGGATGATTCTTTTTTCATCATCAAATAATAATCTAAAGAATAATTTTCCTTTAGAGTTTCTTACCTCAGTAAAAAGTTTCATAGGCAAATATTTTATATCTTATTGATTACGCTCTAAAATTATCAGCCATAAAACGTTGTGCTATTTTATCCTAGTCTTAAGATGTAGGGTATTTTACAATTATAGATATTCAAGGAGGGATTCTAGCTGCATACCTCTAGAACCCTTGATTAGTATATGGCACCCACTTGGGTTTGCTTTCTTTAAATATTCAACCAACTGATTTTTATCGGCGAAAAATTCATGCACGCTTTCTTTAGGCCGTTGGTCATGGTACAGAGGGCCACAAAAGTAAGTTTTGATGTTTAATTGAGTGGCTTGTAAAATTATGTTGGCATGTTCTCGCTCACTTATGTTGCCCAACTCTAGCATATCGCCAAGTATGGCGAGTTTGGGCAATTGAGTTTGAAGTTTGGCAAAGCTATCCAAAACTGCTCCTACAGAAGAGGGGTTGGCATTGTAGGCATCTAGTAAAAGTGTATTCTTATTGGTGTCTAAGACTTGAGAACGATTGTTTTTAGGCTTGTATTCGCTTAGTGCTTTGGCAATTTTCTCATTAGGAACTTTAAAGTATTTTCCTATGCAATGGGCTGCTTCCACGTTGGCAAAATTATAATCACCGAATAGATGTGTGTCATATTTTACTCCGTCTAAAGAGAAGCTTATAAATCCGTTTTTTTCTATTTTGTTCAGATGCGCAAAATCAGGCTCACTGCCATACAATACAGGCTCGTGAAAACGCTTTGCCATATTGCTTACGATAGGGTCTTTGGTATTGATAAAAGGAGTGCCTTGATGCTTGAGCAAATAATCGAAGAGTTCGCTTTTGGCTCTTAGGTTGTTCTCAAAACTACCAAAACCCTCTAAATGATCTTTGCCAATGTTTGTGATGAGCCCGCTGTTGGGCATGCCTATTTGGCATAGCTCAGCAATCTCGCCCAAATTGTTATCGCCCATTTCTAGTATTAAAATTTCGGTATCGAGCTGGGTTTGTAAAATGGTAAGGGGCAAACCTATATGGTTGTTAAAGTTACCTGGAGTTGCCAAGGTTTTGTATTGGCTCGCCAAGACTTGATGAACGAGTTCTTTGGTTGTGGTTTTTCCGTTGGATCCTGTTATTGCAAGTAAATGCGCCTTAAGTTGCTTTCTATGGTAATTGGCAAGTTCTTGTAGACTACTTAAAGCATCATTTACAAGTAAAATGCGCTCATCTTCATTTGCAACTGCTGCATCATCTACCACGGCATAGGCAGCGCCTTTTTCCAAGGCTGAGGTCGCAAAACGATTGCCATCAAAATTGGCCCCTTTAAGGGCAAAA
>CAKZMZ010000160.1 GCA_937129345.1 uncultured Thalassovita sp.
CAATTGGCTGCCAAAGGCTTGCCAGCAACTACACTCTACGACAATATAGATGGTAAGCGTACCCAAAAAGTGATTTTCCCGGGTGCCATTATTTCTTATAAAAATAGAGAAGAAGCTGTTTTGCTCTTAAAAGGAAACCGCGCCGCTTCGGCACAAGAAAGGCTCAATCAATCTATAGAAGGCATTGAGTACGAACTGGCGAGCAGTATTAGAAAAATGGGCATAGGTCAAAAAAAGAACATTGCTTTTGTTTACGGGCACGAAGAACTTTACCCAAATGAGCTACAAGACATTACCAATGCCTTGAGCGAGTATTTTATAATTGATCGTGTACAGTTAGACGGGCCCAATCTTGACCTGTACGATGCCTTGGTAATTGCCCAACCGAGAAAGGCTTTTAGCGAAACCGATAAATACAACCTTGATCAATACGTGATGCGTGGTGGCAGCGCACTATTTATGATAGATAAAATTCAAATGAACTTGGATAGCATTGCCACGGGCGGCACCTATGCTTTTGCATACGATTTGAACATAGAAGATTTGTTGTTTAGGTATGGCGTACGCATCAACATGAATTTATTGCAAGACCAACAGGCAGGCACTATTGAGGTTTTTACAGGCAATGTTGGCAACCAACCCAATATTGAGCGCTTACCCTGGCCATATTACATCTTCCTCAATACATTTAGTGAACACCCCATTGTACGCAATATGGATGTAGTTTACAGCAGATTTGTAAGCAGTATTGACACTGTAAAAGCAGAAAATGTTATAAAAACGCCGCTCATGTTCACTTCTAAATATACCAGGGTTAAAAATGCACCTACCATGGTGGATTTGAATGAGCTGAAAAATGATATGGATCCTGCCTTGTACAATCAATCTAATTTGCCAGTGGCCTATTTGCTAGAAGGCCAGTTCAGATCTTTGTTTGCAACAAGGTTTCCACCTCCGGGTATAGATGCAAAAAGCAAGCTAAATGAAAGTGAGCCCGCAAAAGTACTGGTAGTTGCCGACGGCGACATCCCTGCCAATGATTTTGACCCGCAAACCGGTGAAATGCTACCCATAGATTTTGATCCCATTAGAAGGCAGGCACTTTCTAATAAGGAATTTATGGTCAATGCGCTCAATTATCTTACCGATGAAAACGGCCTCATTGCTGCTAGAGCCAAAGAAATTACCATGCGCCCGCTCGATAAGTTTAGGATTGAAGAAGAGAAAATCTTTTGGCAAGCATTTAATATAGGCTTGCCCATAGCTTTGGTAATACTTTTTGGCGTGGCTCGCTTCTATTGGCGAAAAAAAACTTATGGCAAATAATTAAAATTAAACTAAGTATACAATTATTGGTAACTACTCAGGTACGTATAAAGAACCTCGAAGAGGTGCTACTATAATAGCATACATCATAAATGTATTAATAAAAACCCGTAGGGTGATATAGTCTTGATGATTCGGTCTGGAAAATCCAGTTCGGATGACATTAAATAGATGGAAACTCTTTAAAAATAGTATTTATAATTTCATCCCTTCCTTTAGGAATTAAATTATTTTTTTGACAAAGTAGCGCAAAGAATTATACTGTATATCAATGCTAAAAAACTAAGAGCCAATATCTAAATTCAAACATCTATTTCATGAAAGTAAACGCTGTTGATATTGTACTACTCCCCGACGTTGCCATCCATCAAAAAATTGTAGCGATACATAAGCAATTAAATACAGGAGATAATGAGCAATCCATTGCATTGGGAGATGTTTGCCTTCCCCATTTATCTTTGGCTATGGGTGGGTTAAAAGTACAAAATCGGGAAGCGCTCTTTAAAACAATAGAAGAGATTGGTAATTCTTTTAGAGGCATAAAATTACACTTTGACCATATTAGCCAACATCAAAATACTAAGGGAGAAAACATTAACAGCCTTGAACACCAAAATAACGATACCTTAAAAACACTGCACCAAGATATCATTTCAGAAACTGCCAACTTGCTTGAAGACAAAGTAACAGCCGAACATTTTACAGGCAATGAAAAACCTAACCAAGACAGCATCAATTGGGTAAATGATTATTTTGAAAAGCATAGCCTAAAAAATTTTAACCCTCATATTACTTTGGGCACAGGCGTTTTCGACGGAAATTTTGAGGAATTTAAAGCCTTTTTTAAAAGATTGGCCGTATGCCATCTAGGTAACTACTGCACTTGCCGAGAGATACTTTTCGAAACCAGTTTAAGAGGTTAGGTAACAATCTAGGCTTTACATATTAATTATTGAAGCTTTGATCAAAAATCCTTAAATCAAGTCAGCAATTTCAAAATTGGGGATTATTCGTATTACGATTTTATTGCTTTAATCTTATAAGGTACTTTTACAAATCATGCGACGAACGCGGCTAAGTCAAAGTTTTTTAATATGTTGAAACTAAGCATCTAAACAAATCCATTTTTGTTCCCAAGCTTTTAGCTTAAGCGCTTTCAAGTTCTCGTTAAGACCTGTAAGTACATTTTCGCCAGAAGTTTCGCCTAAATCGAGTTCAATTGTCTTTGAAGAAAAATTGAAAAGACAGAGTATTTTTTGAGTTTCACCTACCCTTTCTATTGCAAAAACATTTTTATGGACTTTTGGGAATTTAAAATCACCAAAGGGATTAAAAACCTGATACTTTTTTCTGGTATCTATCAGATTCAGAAATTGCTTGTATAATTTGGCCCTAAAGCTATTCGGAGCCTCTAATTCTTTGCATAAAACTTCATAATCAAGCTTTTCTCGGTTTATGGTGCGCTTCATCCCCGTTGCTTCCACCCCTTTTTTATAATTGCCTGAGCCTACTAATGAATGGAAATAAATACCCGGAACGCCCGGCATGCACAAAGCCACCCCTTGGGTCAATAGCATTTTTTTGATGCGTACCTCGTCCTCTTCATCATAATGAGCGATCAAGTCGAGATAATTGCAGTTTAGCTCATAAGGAGATTGCGAGCCATCTGGATTATTTTTATATGAAATGTAGCCGCCGTGTTTTTTTGCTGTTTTCGCCAAAAAATCAATATCAGCATCTGGAACAATACCTTGCAAAGGCCTCACTCCTACACCATCATGACTAGCAGTAAAATTAAAAAAGCATGTTTGCTGGCTAGGCAGCGATAATGAAGCGGCCCATGCTTGCAAAGTCTTTGTATCTTCTTTCAATAATGAAAAAGCCAAAAGCGGTGGTAGCGTAAAGTTATAAACCATTTGCGCCTCATTTGTACCATCACCGAAATAGGAAATGTTTTCTTGATGCGGCACGTTGGTTTCTGTTACCAAGGTTACCTCTTTGCTTACCTGCCCAAGCACCAACCTGACCAATTGGATAATGCTATGCGTTTGCGGCAAATGTATAGAAGTAGTACCGGGCACTTTCCACAAAAAGCCAATGGCATCTAAGCGCAGTAGTTTAGCGCCCTTGCTTATGTAGAATAGTAAAACATCTAGCACTTGCAAAAGCACTTTTGGGTTTTCGTAATTTAAATCAATTTGATCTTGGCTAAAGGTAGTCCAAATATGTCTTGTATTGCCCTTGGCATCTACAAACTTACTGAGCAAGGGCAAGGCCCTTGGCCTTACTACTGCGCTTAAATCTGTATCGGGTGACTTTTCTATAAAATAATTCTCATACTGTTCTTTGCCATTTAAATAACCCTGAAACCATTTTGATTGGCTAGAAATGTGGTTGACCACTGCATCAAACATGAGTTTATAGTCTTTGGCGAGGGCCTCTACATCTTGCCAAGTTCCCAAGTCAGGATTAACTTGGTAGTAATCTATTACCGAAAATCCATCGTCAGAGGAGTAAGGATAAAAAGGAAGTATGTGGATACTGTCGATATGGTCATACAGGTATTTTGTAGCAAACTTTGCCAAGGTCTGCAAGGGCATTTCTCCATCTGTCTTAACGTGATCGCCATAAGCAATCAATACAATATCCTTATGGGTAAGCTGAGAAGTGCTTGGCTTAACTAAGTTTTGATACTTACCAATCAAGTTTTTGATAGAAAGCGCGATGATCTCCACGTCTTTTTCTGGATAAATTTCTGCAAGTTTTTTTTGAATCGCTTTCATGCCGAGGCTTTTTTGAGCACAAAAAAAGCCTGCTATGTTTAGCAGGCTTACAATTTTTAGGGCGAATGATGGGAATCGAACCCACGACCCCCAGTACCACAAACTGGTGCTCTAACCAATTGAGCTACATTCGCCGTTTGAGGATGTAAAGTTATAAGTATCTTATTTGCTAAGCAACAGTATCAGCCAAAAATTTTATACGTTTACCTTTAATTTTCTCATCGAACTGCCCGTTTTGGTAAGCCAAATGCCCCGATACTATAGTATGAGTAATTTTTGAATGGAAATCTACCCCCTCAAAAGGCGACCAGCCACATTTGTACAAAATATTTTCTTTGCTTACTTTTTCAGTTTGCTCTAAATCTACCAATACCAAATCTGCCCAATAGCCCTCTCTTATAAATCCGCGCTCTTCTATCCTGAAAAGCTTTGCGGGGTTATGGCAAGCTTTTTCTACAATTTTTTCTAATGATATCTTTCCTTGATGGTAAAATTCTAACAAAGCCTGCAAACTATGCTGTACCAAAGGCCCGCCTGAAGGCGCTTTAAAATATTTGTTGTTCTTTTCCTCTAAAGTATGTGGCGCATGATCCGTGGCAATCACATCTATGCGGTCGTTCAGTACGGCATCAAAAATGGCGGCACGGTCTTCAGTCGATTTTACCGCCGGGTTCCACTTAATGTACGTTCCTTTTTCTTCATAGTCCGCATCAGAAAACCACAAATGGTGTATACAAGCTTCTGAAGTAATCTTTTTTTCTTCTAGTGGTATTTTATTGTCAAAAAGTGCCAGTTCTTTAGCAGTGGAAATATGCAAAATATGCAAACGGGAGCCGTGCTTTTTGGCGAGTTCTACTGCTTGGGAAGAGGATGCATAACAGGCTTCCCTACTCCGGATCAATGGATGGAATTTTATGGGCACATCTTCGCCATACTTTTCTCTGTATTCATCCTCATTGGCTTTGATCATGGGGTCTTTTTCGCAATGCGTGGCGATCAGCATATCGGTAGAAGAAAAAATGTTTTCTAGCGTAGCTTCATCATCTACCAACATATTACCCGTAGAAGAACCCATAAAAATCTTAATGCCACAAACATTTCTTGGGTTTACTTTTTTTAACTCCTCTAAATTGTCATTGGTAGCGCCCATAAAAAAGGAAAAGTTGGCCAAAGATTTTTGTGCACCTAGCTTGTATTTTTCTTCCAACAAATCTACCGTAACGGTATTGGGCACAGTGTTGGGCATTTCCATAAAAGTAGTAATGCCGCCAGCAACAGCCGCTTTTGCCTCGGTATAGATTTCTGCTTTATGAGTAAGCCCCGGTTCTCTAAAATGGACTTGATCATCTATTAAGCCGGGCAAAAGGTATTTGCCAGCGGCATCGATAACCACCTCCGCTTGTGCTTTGCTTAAGTTATTTCCTATTTTTTTGATGAAACCATCTCGGATAAAAACATCTGTTTCAGTAATTGTACCTTCGTTGACTACTTGGGCATTTTGGATAAGTATGGATTGCATGGTCCTAGTTTTGCGTTAAAAAAAGTTGGTTTACATGTGTTTTTCATGACAAACCTGACGAAAAAAGCTACAAGACAAATTTAAGCTTACTAGGGCTGTAAACAAGCGGTTGGTCTATTTTTTAGAAACTGAACAGTCTAGCCAATAAGAATTGCTTCCGCTTTTGCGATTTGATATACTTCCTTTCTCCTAAGATTTCTAAAATAGCCCTACCTACTGAATCGGAATCTATAATAGTCTGATAGGTTTCTATAGAAATTTTTTCAATTTTTTTGGTTTGGCCGCTGTGCTTAAACTTCCCCTTTTTAAAAGTTACGGTGAGTAGGTGCTCGTTTTGAGCGTATTGCAATTGATGTATGATACTAGAATTGGGATATAGCGTAGTAGAGTGCAATTTGAAGTTTGTTGGTTGTTGCTTTAAAAACGCCAAAAAGCCTACATACATTATTATCTTGCAAACTTTAGCCAGGTTTATTTAGATATGTTTTGAGAAAGGCATCTTTTTAAGGCAAAGGGATATTGACAGCTAATTTATTGGTAGCCTTTGGCTTGCAATTCAAACAACTCGGCATATTTACCCTGTTTGGCAATCAATTCCTCATGCGTACCCAATTCTCTTAGTTGCCCACTTTCTAAGAACAAAATCCTATCTGCCATGCGCACAGTGGAGAAGCGATGGGAAATAAGTACAGCCGATTTTCCCTGAATAAGTTCGGCAAATCTTAGAAAAACTTCGTGCTCTGCCCGGGCATCTAGCGCAGAAGTGGGCTCATCTAAAATTAATAATTGGGCATCGCGCATGTAGGCCCTCGCCAAGGCTACTTTTTGCCACTCTCCGCCAGAAAGCTCCACGCCTTTGCCAAATCTTTTACCCAAGAGTTGTTGGTAGGTATTGGGTAGTTTGTTGATGACGCTATCGGCCAAGCTTTTTTGTGCAGCGTTGATGATCCTGGCCTCATCTTGCCTCAAATCTATTTGGCCTACTGCAATGTTATCAGCCGCCGCCATCTGAAAGCGCACATAATCTTGAAAAATCACCCCGACCGCTTTTCTCAATTCTTGTAGGGAGTACTCCCGTAAATCTACACCATCTAATAAAATCCTTCCCTCTGTTGGGTCGTAAAGCCTTGAAAGCAATTTTACCAAAGTGGTTTTGCCTGCGCCGTTTTCTCCTACCAGGGCCAGTTTTTCTCCTGCATTAAAATGGAAGGAAAGGTTGCGCAAAGACCAGTTCTCGCTGTTAGAGTATTTAAAGCCTACATTTTGGAAAGTAAAGCCAGATTGTATGGGCTGAGGTACTATAATGCCTTTGCCCTTGGTCTGTATCATGGGCTTTATTTCAAAAAAATTGAAAAGGTCTTGTAAGTACAGAGCTTGCTCTGCAATAGAACTGAACCTGCTCATGATGCCTTGAAGCAAACCGCGCATCCTGTTAAAGGAGCCCGATAAAAAAGTAAGGTCGCCCACTGTGATCAAACCAGTTACTGTTTGGATGATGATGAAGGCATAAGCGCCATAGTAA
>CAKZMZ010000161.1 GCA_937129345.1 uncultured Thalassovita sp.
TTTAAAAATCGCTTCATGTTAAATTTTTGATTTTGAGATAAAAGCACTTTAAAAAAAACCTTTTGAAAACTGCATAAATCATTCAGATGGTTTTTCAAACTCTTCTCGGCTTACCAAGTAGTTTCTGAGCATGTTTCTGTTCATTCGTACCAGTTCTCCACTTTTTTCTATGATACCGTAAACAGTACTATCATTCGGATAAACCATTAAGCTATTGTTTCTGCTTTCGTAAAGGTCATTTAAAAGCACTACGCAGAAGGGAGGCGTTTCGCTGAGCGTTTGCTTCAAATTTTCAGCATTTTGTACATACGCATCCACCTCAAAATTCTGATATTGTTGTATATAAGTGTACAATTTGGCAGAGTCTAACCTTTCAACTCTCGCCACTTTGTAGAAAGAAGAATCGAACTTAATGTCCAAATCGTTTTCTGTATCGCCCGTGTAGTCGATTTCTAGGCTCTGTAAAGTTCGCCAAGTAGTGTAAAGTACCCTTTTATCTCGCCATGCTTGTTCATTGATGTTGAACAACTCATAGATGTTGACAAAATAACCCGGAATGTACAAAATATAAGGTTCGTCTTCACTCGCTAACTTGGCATAGGTTTCATCTCCTTTGCCCGCTAGCGAATAGGTCTTTACCAAATTCTCTTCTCCATCATAAATCTCTACCGAAAAATCCGCGTTTTGCAATAAGTTGTTTACGCTATCTAAACTGGCCTCAGGTACCGGCCTTTTTATCTGCAGCCTACCCAAAACGGCTAGTAAAGATTGCATTCTTGAGGGTTGTACTTGGTAGTTACCGTTTACCTCCCACTCCTGTGGCCCTGTTTTCTCTAAGGTATTGGTACCTAGTACAATCTTTTCAACTCCTGAGGTATCTTCTAATGTAAAATTTTGCTGCCCGAGCTTAAGGGTGGAACTGCTCCTACTGCTTTGTAAAGAAAAAAGTACAGCAGCCAACAAAGTAACATTGATCGCTATTAATAATTTGATTCTATTCGTCATAGATAAAAAAATTCAAAACCGTTTTATTCGCTTGTACTTCAAAAAATCCTAAGAAAAGACCCTGCTAGAGTGGGCGGTCTTAAGAGCACAAGTAAATACATTGCTTACCAAAGAAACTTCTTACTCTTTAGCGACTGTAAATTGAATTATTGTCTCACTAATAGGCAAATTAACAGACACTTTTCTAAATACTAAAGTTCCCGATCAAAAACTGCATAAAGTAATCATAACGCTAAAAACGCTGTAAATTTCGGCAATTCTATATAAGGCTATATCTTTGCACACTTCAAATAGAATAATATCTCAAAGCCAGTAAAAGCTATATGAAATTTAAAGAAGAAATTGACAGGAGGAGAACCTTTGCCATTATTAGCCACCCAGATGCTGGAAAAACCACATTAACAGAAAAGTTATTGCTTTTTGGTGGCGCTATTCAAATAGCTGGTGCGGTAAAATCCAATAAGATTAAAAAAACCGCTACCTCCGATTTTATGGAGATAGAGAAACAAAGAGGTATTTCAGTAGCTACCTCGGTTATGGGCTTTGAGTACAAAGACCTGAAAGTAAATATTTTGGATACGCCAGGTCACCAAGACTTTGCAGAAGATACTTTTAGGACACTCACCGCCGTAGACAGCGTGATCGTGGTAATAGACGTAGCAAAAGGCGTAGAGATACAGACCGAAAAATTGGTAAAAGTCTGCAAAATGAGGGATACACCCATTATTGTATTTATCAATAAACTAGATAGAGTGGGTAAAGATGCTTTTGATCTGATGGATGAGATAGAACAAAAGCTAGGCCTCTCTGTAATGCCTTTGAGTTGGCCTATTGGCATGGGCAATGAGTTTCAAGGCGTATACAACATATACGAAAAAAAATTGATGCTTTTTAGGGCGCATGGTAAACAAACCGAAGAAGAGTCCATAGAGTTTACCGACTTAAACGACCCTAGCCTAGAGAAGCACGTTGGAGAACGCGCTGCAGCCACACTAAGAGAAGAAGTTGAGCTGATTACCGGCATCTATCCAGAATTCAACAGAGAAGAATACCTACATGGCTTGTTAACACCTGTATTTTTTGGCAGCGCCATTAATAATTTTGGGGTTAAAGAGCTTCTAGACTGCTTTGTACAAGTAGCGCCCTCTCCTACTCCATCTGCTACTGAAGAGCGCGATATAAAACCTTATGAAGAACAATTTAGTGGCTTTGTTTTTAAGATACATGCCAATATAGACCCTAAACATCGCAACAGAATTGCCTTTGTTAAAATATGCTCGGGTAAGTTTGAAAGAAACAAGAATTACCAACATGTGAGACTGGGTAGGTCCTTCAAGTTTTCCAACCCTACCTCTTTTATGGCGTCGAAAAAAGAGATAGTTGATGAAGCTTTCCCCGGAGATATTGTGGGTTTGCACGACTCAGGAAACTTTAAAATCGGCGATGTCCTTACCGAAGGGGAAAAACTGAAGTTCAAAGGAATTCCGAGTTTTTCTCCCGAACAATTTAAGTACATAGAAAATGCCGATCCCATGAAAGCCAAGCAACTGAACAAAGGCATTGACCAATTAATGGATGAAGGCGTGGCCCAACTTTTTGTCAATTTAAGAAATGGTAGAAAAATTATAGGTACTGTGGGCGCTCTGCAATTTGATGTGATCCAACACAGACTTAAACATGAATACAATGCTTCATGCCGTTGGGAGGCCATTAATTTACACAAAGCCTGTTGGTTTACCAGCGACAACAAGGAACAATTAGAAACTTTCGATAATTACAGGGTTCGGTTCATTGCAGAAGATAAATTTAAGCGCCGAGTATTTTTGACCACCTCAGAATACGAATTGCGCATGGAACAGCAAAACTTTCCAGATATCCAATTCCACTTTACCTCTGAGTTTTATTGAAATCGGTACATTTTAAGTTGAAAGTTTTCTTACCGAAGAATGGCATTATAAAAGATATCTTTTACAGTAAAATCGTTTTCACAAAAACCGGAGAGTAAGCAACCAACATCACCCTAGAATGATCTAGAAAAATCGGAACAGCTTGGTTTTTTACAACTAAAAACTGCAAAGTGCTTTTGTACACACTGCTTTTTACTAGTAAAAGCGTTCGGAGCAGTTTCACAACAAATTCTATCACATTTTGTATGGTGTTTAGTAGATTTGACAAAAAGCGTCTGTAATATGAGCGAAATTAAATTTCAAGCCAACTTAACCGAAACACATCAATATCTAAGGTCACTTTTACTCGAAAGATGCAGCCAAAAATCAATAGATTGGTTGGATAGCAAGACGGAAATCCTTGAAAAAAATTACGAAGAAAAAAAGTTATTCATGTTCTTTAGCATGGCCTCTCGCTTCTTTGAAAAGAAACAATTAGCCATGAGCAGTCTCGAAAAAGAACAAGCTTCTGCCATAAGACAAGGATTCGCCCCTTCTTCTTGGGATGCTTTACAAACCGCTCGAACCATACTTTTACTGTCTATTCCCTATGCAGACTTTGAACAACAAGTAAAAACCCTAGACACACTTTTTGAGTCTGCAGATGTTGCTGAGTTAGTTGCTTTATACGCTGCTTTGCCTTTGCTACCAAATCCTGTTATCCACATCAAAAGAGCGGCTGAGGGTATTAGGACCAACATGACCATAGTTTTAGATGCCGTAGCACTCAACAATCCATTCCCCAGTGAGTATTTTGACGAGATATCTTGGAACCAACTCGTTTTAAAGAGCATTTTTACCGAAAGGCCAGTTTACCAAATTTACAACGCAGATACTCGGGCCAATGAAAGATTGGCCGCTACCCTTTCTGATTACGCCCATGAAAGATGGGCAGCAGGTAGAGCGGTTACGCCAGAGCTTTGGCGTTTTACAGGTCAATTTGCTAATGAGACCTTATTGGCAGATTATCAAAAGCTTTTTGAAAGCGGCAGCCCACTTGAAAAAAATGCAGCTTTATTGGCTTGTGAAGAGGCCAATACTGAGCAATCCAATCAATTACTTGAAACATTTAAGCCCAAGGTACAAAAGCTTTTAAACAGCTGGGATGAACTGGGGAAAGCTTACCAAGCAGAGAAAGGCCCCTTACCCAGTGGCTACCAGCAAGCAGGCAGTGGTGTTTCTAAACCAGACGAGAATTAAACTAAAACCAGAAAATTGAATATGGAAAATATCAAGAACATGAGGTTCATCGACTCACACATCCACATGACCTCTAGAACAACCGACGATTATGAAAGAATGGCTGCCGCAGGCATTGTAGCCATTATTGAACCCTCTTTTTGGCTAGGCCAACCAAGAACCGAAGTTGGCACTTTTAAAGATTACTTTAGTAGCTTAATTGGTTGGGAGCGCTTTAGGGCGGCACAATTTGGTATCAAACATTATTGTACCATTGGGCTCAACTCTAAAGAAGCCAATAACGAAAAGTTGGCAGAACAAGTAATGGAGTTATTGCCACTTTATGCTTGTAAAGAAGGCGTTGTTGGCATAGGTGAAATAGGCTATGACGATCAAACTCCCGCTGAAGATAAATTTTTTAGGCAACAGTTAGAGTTGGCAAAAGAGTTAGATTTGCCCGTTCAGATACATACGCCACATAGAGACAAAAAGAAAGGCACTTCTCGCAGTATGGATGTCTGCGAAGAGCATGGGCTAGACCCTTCTATGGTGGTTATAGACCACAATAATGAAGAAACGGTTAAAGAAGTTTTAGACAGAGGTTTTTGGGCAGCTTTCACCATTTATCCCAATACAAAAATGGGCAATGAAAGAATGGCCGCAGTGGTAAAGCAATATGGCCCTGAAAGGATTATCGTAGACAGTTCGGCAGATTGGGGTGTAAGCGATCCACTTTCTGTACCTAAAACAGCCTCTTTAATGTTAGAGCGCGGCATTCCGCAAGAACATGTTAGGTTAACCTGTTACCAAAATGCTTTAGATATCTACAGTACAAGCGGACAAATGAAAGAGAGTGATTGGATGGAAAGAAAGCCCATAGATCAGCGTACTTTGTACAATGATAATTCTGTATTGAGAGGTCAGTCACCTAAGGTAGAAGATACTTCTAATATTGTTAAGTAAGCCAAAGAACTTTTACTCAAACACACCGAGTATTTGGCCTATATCATGGGTTTTATTGTTTTCACCTTTTTTGGTATAGGCCACTACTAAGTTTCTTAGAATCCTTTTTACAATATCCACATTATTGCAGGGCTCGTAATATTCTGGTTTCTTCTCTATTTTTAGTTGCCCAATATAATTGTCTATATCTGCCTTAGAAAAAATAAGTCCTTTGTTAAAAGCATTGATATAAAATTGAAAACGGCTGTTCTTGTAGGTTAAAATGAAGAGATTGGGTAGGTTTACACCATAAACTGGCAGCTTTAATTTTTTTGCTACCAACATATAAATGATACAAAGACTGATAGGATTCCCTTTTCTATTAAAGAGAACATCGTTGATCATAGAGTTTTCAGGGTCGTGAAAGTTTTGTGTATCAGCCTTAAAATTGAGTTTTTTGAAAATGATGCTGTTCAAAACTTTTACTTGGTCGAAGGGATGCATGTCATATCTAAAATCCAACCAAGCCTCGTAATATATCTGCTCAAGTTCTTTATAGATTGATTCATAAGTCAGGCTGGGATATTCGTAAGAAGCAATTATCCAAAGTGCTTTTAATAAATCTTGGTTTTCACTTTCAACCCATGCTTTTAGTTTAGAGAGTATGTCATCGTAGTTCATATCCTTTAAGAGCAATTGCAAACGCTCTCTGACCAAAGGATTGTCCGTCTCTCTCAGTTCTTCTTGCAAAAAAGGAATGATGGACCTGCCATACGATACAATCTTTTCAGTTACATGATTGATAACACTTTTATCTTCGTCGTCTATTAAAGAAATTAATGCCTTCAGTTCTTTTTGGTCTATCATTACAGGCTATTTATTTTTAAAATTTTCTGGTTTTCTATAAAAATAAAAACTCAGCTACTTCACAAATGATGGCACATTGTTAAAACTGTTCCTTCTACTAAAATAAGAAACATATTCGACTGCCTAAGAATAATGCAGGCATAAGTTAATAAGTTTCGAATTGTATAGGCAGCGAAACGATTTGTTTGTAATCTTCGCCTGAGTCTAACATATCTTCATCATCTTCTTCGTAAAACCATTTTACCGATATTTTTTTATCGTTTTGCTTTTCAAGGATTTTTAATATCTCTAGAATACATTTAGAAGAGCTTGTATTAAAATATTCCAATTTAAACTCCACTACTGCCTGATCGCTACCACTTTGCTGAAATTGCTCTAACCACTCATAAATCGGGCTGTAAAAACTGTAGGCATCTTCTGGTATGGATCTACCCTCAATAATTAAATGCCCTTTTAAAGCATCGAAATGAATACGTGGTGTTTTTATGGTTTTTTCTAGAAATAGACCTCTCATTGTTAAATCATTTGTGTAATCAACTTTTGGCTTTTAACGGAATAATTTTTTAAATAGCATGAATCCATCTGCCTCATAGAACTAACTAATATCTTAGATGTAATATGATTTTTCGCTTTTAGGGTATTAAGCACTGTTGATGAGGCTTTAAATATTGAATGAAATTAGTTTGGGGTAAGTCAATTAGAAACTATGTCATTAAAATACAATTTTTTAAAGGAGTTACTGGCCATAGATTCTCCCTCTGGCTTTACAAAAAATGCAGCAGCATACATACATAAAGCAATTGCAGAAACGGGCTATAAACCGACCTATACAAACAAAGGAGCGGTAAAGGTAGCCTTGGGTAAAAAACCTACACTTGCCTTGGCTGCACACCTGGATACGCTGGGCGCCGTTGTCTCACAAGTTAAAGCTGATGGCACGCTCCGTTTTTCCAAAATAGGTGGGCTACAACTCAATAGTGCCGAGGGTTCTTATGTGCGGATCTACACTGCAGATAAAAAAATCTACTCAGGTACCATTTTAATGGATAACCCGGCTGCACATGTAAATAAAGACCTTGACCACAACAACAGAAGCATAGAAAACCTGCACATAAAAATAGATGAAGAAGTTTTTGAACAGGAGGATGTGGCAGACTTGGGAATAGCCGTTGGCGATTTTGTATGCCTTTATACACACTTCGAAGAAACGGAAAGCGGCTTCTTTAAATCGCGTTTTCTTGACAATAAAGCTGGCTGCTTTATACTCTATGAAGTAGCCAAACATTTTGCAAAAAGCAGCAAAGATTTACCTGTAGAACTGTTTTTCTCTAACTATGAAGAAGTAGGCCACGGCGCTACATCTGGTTTTGACCCCAATATTAAAGAATTGTTGGTAATTGACATGGGTGTAGTGGGCGACGGCTGCCAAGGCAGTGAGTTTACCTGCTCCATTTGTGCTAAAGACTCTACTGGCCCTTATGACTATGAAATGAAGACCAAATTGGTAAGACTTGCCCAAGAAAAAGAAATATCTGCAGTTACTGATGTCTTCCCTTTTTATGGGTCAGACGGGTCTGCTGCTTTAAGGGCTGGCAATAATTTTAGGGTCGCGCTCATTGGCCCCGGTGTTGCTGCTTCACATGGCAACGAACGCACACACAAAAAAGCCATCGAAGCCACAATCGATTTATGTATCGCCTATATTGAAGAATACCTTTAAAGACCGTGCTTGATCAGTAGTTTAAATTGACTTTTTTAAAATGCCCCGAAACAATGAGGGGTACTCGATTGTCAGAATAGTATTGCTAAACCCTAAAATTCTTTTTGATCCCAATGCGCATTATCTCCTGCACAATCTGAAAATGCGGTATTGAAAAGGCTTTTTTCATGTATTTACCAAACTTGTTGGTATTTTTAATATTTGAATCTGCACAAAAAGTGGGAAAAGTAAAAGTAAGATTATAAATTTAGATATAACCCTACGGTGATACACTGTATTGAATAGTAGTAGCAGTCAAATTTGATATGAAGAGAATCTCGATTTTTGCAATATTGATGCTGATGAGCTTTTATGGCTTTTCGCAAAAAAAATTCAGCCATTTGTACCCAGGCTATTTTGGAAATGGCTCATCGAGCGAACCCACCGGTTTAAGAGTTGGAATCAGAGCAGGCATTGCTCAAACCGATATTACTAGGCAGTTGCTTGTTAATCCGAATTTAGAAGATAGCTACGAAGGTATTTTCAAGCCTAATTTAGGGTTAATGTTGCAATATGGTTTTTCGCCCAGTTTTATTTTGAGCAGCGGATTAGATTACAGCCCTATGGCCGTAAATTACGAGACAGTTTCTCCCTCAGAAAATACCGTTACCCAAACCAGAAGAAACTACCTACAGATTCCACTACTGCTACATGGCACGCTACGCAAGGGAGAATACAAGCCTTATCCTGCACTTTATGGCGGTGCTGCACTAGGATATCTACTAAGCGCCGAAAGGGATTTTGAAAGTTTCCCTTTAAATGAAAGCCAAGAGGGTTTTAGTGAATATGATAAAAATGTAATGGATAACTACAACCGCTTAGACTATGGCGTTGTAGCTGGAGTTTCCTACTATATTCCTTTCCAGACCTATTATCAGATAATGATTGATTTAAAAGGCTACTTGGGTTTGGCAAACATCAATAATTTTCCATCTGATGCTACAGATCAACCTTTTACGGTAAACCAAAGCATTTCGATTTCTGTAGGTTTGCTCTGGGGCAGGTAATATTATCTGCAACGAGCAATACCTGTACTTTTTTAGTGCCGTTATAAATGCTAGGTCAAACATCATTTTTTAAACTTGAAAGGCTATTTTGAAGAAAATCATTTTTTTAAGCAATACCTTTTATCCAGAACACGGAGCCGCACCGAACAGACTATTGCACACTGCCCTAGGATTACAACAGGCAGGTTACCAAATAGAAGTTATTACAGGTATTCCACACTATCCACATGGCAAGTTTTCAAAAAAGTATAAAAATAAATTTTATCAGAAAGAACTTTATCAGGGCATACAAATCCATAGATTTTGGCTCTACCCTTCTCATTCAGACAGTTTAATAGAAAGGATCCTTACAATGTTCTCATTGGCTTTTTCAGTTGTATTGGCCATTCCCTTTCTTTTTATTAAAAAAGTTGATTACCTGTTTTTGCAATATCCGCCTGTAGCTATGGTTTTCCCCACACTCATTCTGCGAAAACTTAACAAAGCCAAACTAATTGTAAATGTGAGCGATCTGTGGCCGCTCGCTATTGAGGAATTGGGATTTACCAAACAAAAAAGCATGGCTTATTGGCTCATGAAAAAAATCGAAAAACTCACTTATAAAAAAGCAGCTTTATTGCTGGCACAATCCAACGAGATAAAAGCTTATCTAGAAACTGCTAATAGCCAGAAAAAAGTCATTTTATACAGAACAGGTGTAGATTGTAATCGCTTTAAACCTAGCTCTATTGAGAAAAAAGATAGTCAAAGAATTAAGGTGGTTTACGCCGGAGTATTGGGCGTGGCACACGGTATGGCCCAAGTTTGTAAAAACATACAATTGCCCAATAGCGATACAGAGCTACATATTTTTGGAGAAGGCTTCGAGAAAAAAGCTATTGATGCTTACCTTAAGCGGCATTACAATAAAAATATTTTTTTACATGAAATGTTGCCGCAAATTAAATTAGTGCAACAATTACAATCTGCTGATATTATTCTAATTGCTCAAAAGGCAAGAATCTACGGTACTGTACCTTCAAAAATCTATGATGCCATGGCCGTAGGCAAACCCATCTTGTTCCATGGTGCCGGCGAAGGCGCAGAAATAATAAGACAAACAGGCTGTGGCTTTATTTCAAAACCCCAAGATTTTAGCAAGCTAAACGAACACTTAAAATTATTGGTAGAAAGCACCTTTTCTTTTAGAGAAAGATTAGGAAAAAAAGGCCGGCAGGCAGCAGAAGAGAATTTTAATCGTAAAATTTATTTAAAAAGTTTGATTAAAGCACTGAATCTCTTAGAATTGGAAAAAGTCAAACACACTAACCGACAATCTTATGCTAAAAATTTTTTCATCTGACAAAGAATCTATCACTGTTGAAAAACAAAAAGACACTTGGCTGTTAAATGGAGAGGCAAGTGATTTTGACATTACTCCAATTGGTGAAAATCAATACCACATCATTACAAGGAACCAAAGTATTACCGCAGAGCTATTGGAATATGATGAGGCCACACACTCTTTTACCATTAAAATAAATGGCAAAACGGCTACGTTAAAGGCCAAAACCGAGATGGATTTATTGCTCGAAAAAATGGGCATTAAACAAGGCGGTGCAGGAAAAATCAAAAACATAAAAGCACCTATGCCCGGGCAAGTTCTGGATGTGTACTGCCAAGAAGGCTCAGACGTAAAAAAAGGCGAAAAGATACTTATTCTTGAAGCTATGAAAATGGAGAATTTGATCAAATCTCCGGGAGATGGTAAAATCAAGTCCATTAAGGTCAAAAAGGGAGAAAACGTGGAAAAAAACCATATCATGGTCGTTTTTGAATAATGCTCGCAAATTTTCTAGAAAAAGATAAGATAGAAATCGGGTTAGATGAGGCTGGCAGGGGCAGCTTGGCTGGCCCAGTTGTAGCAGCAGCTGTTATTCTTCCAGAAAATTTTGACCTGCCCGGCCTTAAAGACTCAAAAAAACTCTCTCTCAAACATCGATTGCGGTTAGAGGAAAGTATAAAATTGCAGGCAGTTGCATGGGCCGTAGGTGAGGCCAGTGCCAAAGAAATTGACAAAATCAATGTATTGCAGGCTACGTTTTTAGCTATGCATAGAGCCATTGATAAAATTAAAGTACGGTTTGATCAGCTATTGGTAGATGGCATCCATTTTAAAACCTATAAAAACATCCCACATCATTGCATTATTAAGGGAGACAATAAAATGGCCGCTATTGCCGCAGCATCTATACTTGCCAAAACCTACCGAGATAAAAAAATGAAAGAGTTGGCTGAAACCCACTCAGAATACGGCTGGGACCACAATGTAGGTTACCCTACGTTAGAACATAGAAAAGCTATTGAACGTTACGGTATAACAGAATGGCATCGAAGATCTTTTAAGATGCTTGCCGATAAATAGCACGACCTATGTTTTCACAACTTATAAAAAAAACACTGACCCCAAGAAAGAAAAAGGGGCAAAATGTTGCTTTGGTTCTTTCTAGTGGCGGAGCAAGAGGCTTTGCACACATCGGTATCATAGAAGAATTGCTCAAGAACAATTTTAACATTACCTCAGTGGCAGGTACCTCTATGGGCTCTATTATTGCCGGTGTGTATGCCGCTGGCAAACTGACAGAGTTTACAGATTGGGCTTGCTCTGTTAGCAGACTAGATCTTCTTAAGTTGGTCGATTTCACATTTTCTACAAGAGGCTTTATTAAGGGCGATCGGGTCTTAAATGAAATAAGGAAAATTGTAGGTGATGTAAAGATAGAAGAATTAGAAATACCTTATGTGGCCGTTGCCACAGACATTGTACATCAACAAGAAGTCATTTTTAGAGAAGGTTGCTTGTTTGAGGCCATGCGTGCCTCTATGGCAATTCCCACTATATTCACGCCATCTGTTTTAAATGGCAAAGAACTTATAGATGGTGGTATCATGAATCCTTTACCTATGGATTTGATACAGCGCACCAATAATGATTTGTTGGTGGTAGTTAATGTTAATGCCAACTTAAAAGAAGAAAGCGAGATGGTCAATGCTTCTTTTCCTTCTAAAAAAGATGGCGAATTGTTAGAAAACGATAAAAACAAACGAAAATATGGCTTTTTCGATTTGCTCACCAAATCTTTTGACCTTACCCAAGATAAACTCACCGAGATGATCATAGACAAACACAAACCCGATATGTTGATCAATGTATCGAGAGATATTTGCAGTACATTCGATTTTCATCGGGGAAGTGATATTATTGAAGCAGGTAGAGAAGCATTTACCAAAAGAGTAGTATTTACTGATTAATAGACAATACAACGTATTTTTCACAAGTCGCACAAAGAAAACTAAAGCTTTTCCACTTTTTCTTCTTCCAATACCAAATCGATATTATCCAAATCTAGATACCAATCGGGATGTGGCGAATATTGATGACAGGAAATACACTGCGTTTTTTTGTGTACGAAACCACATTCAGGGCATTTCCCATAGGTTTCGAAGGTATTCCAAACGCAACTGCAGTGGCACATCCAATAAGGTTTGCCATCGGGCTCCCAACTGCACTTAGGACAAGCTATTTTTTCTTCTTTATTTCCCATTTTCTTTTAATAGAAAGATTTTGATAAAAGTTTCATTGTTTTTCTATTGTGATAAGAATAAGAAGTTAAGCTTTGACCGTGGTGCTCTTAACAAAGATATAAAAGAGACAATTTGAAAAAAAACGGTTACAGAATGCATATTGTCTATTATTCCATCAATCAAACTGTTAAGAGAATAATTAGTTGTTTCAGAAAATCATTTGTACTTGTTTTGCAAAGTGAAATATTTTGCCCTCCATAAAGAACACTACCGCAAAACCCTTGTTTTGGCCTACCCTATTATTTTGGCTCAAATGGGACAAATGCTCACGGGTATTGTAGACAATATGATGGTCGGTAGGGTAAGTACCGCCGCTTTGGCAGCCTCCTCTTTTGCCAATGGTATTTTCTCTAACATCATGATTTTCGGGATGGGCTTTGCTTTTGGCCTAACCCCTCTAATCGGTAAGGCCATAGGCCAAAAAGACACAGATAAGGTATCTAATCTATTAAGGCACAGCATTTTGGTGAATATTATACTAGGCGTTGTCTTAACGGTGCTGTTATTTATTTGCAGTCAATTCATGCATTTAATGGGTCAGCCTAAAGACGTTTATGAATTGGCGACCCCTTATTTTCTGGTCATTAGCAGCTCTATGTTACCGCTTATGCTTTTCTTTACCTTTAAGCAATTTACAGAGGGGATTTCCATTACCAAACCGGCCATGTTCTTTACATTGTTGAGCAATGCCCTAAACATCATACTCAATTATATTTTGATTTACGGAAAGTTGGGTTTCCCCGCTTTGGGACTTATAGGCGCAGGTTGGGCAACTTTGATTTCTAGGGTTTTACAAGCTGTTGGTTTATTTGCGTATATCTGGTATGCTAAGAAATTTAGTCAGTACAACAAACACAAGAACCATCAATTTATTTTTAGGAAAGAAACCATAAGCGAACTTTTTAAATTGGGGACTCCTATTGCATTACAACTTACCATGGAAGTGGCCGCTTTTGCCATGGGCACTATTATGATGGGTTGGGTAGGAAAAGTAGAATTAGCGGCACATCAAATAGCTTTGAGTTTGGCCTCACTCACTTTCATGACGGTTAGTGGCATAGCCCTCGCAACCACCGTACGCGTAAGCAACCAAATGGGCGAAGGCAATTACAAAGAAATGCGCTTGGCTGGCATTACCTCCGTACAAATGGTCGTGGTATTTATGGTACTTTGTGGCATGGCTTTCTTCCTTTTAAATGAGTGGCTACCTATCGCATTTACTGAAGATAAAAACGTAATTTCTGTAGCAGCTTCGCTTTTGTTGATAGCTGCGGTATTTCAAGTTTCTGATGGGATACAAGTTACCATGATGGGCGCTCTCAGGGGTTTATCTGATGTAAATAGACCCACTTATATTGCTTTGGTGGCTTATTGGTTTATAGCACTGCCTGTGGCTTACATATTCACTTTTAAATTGGACTTTAATGAGGTGGGTATTTGGTTGGGTCTAGTGTGCGGTCTAAGTATGGCGTCCATCTTATTGCTCTTCCGTTTTCATAAGCTCACTAAAAAGATGATCGTTGAGCAAAGGGCCATTAAGAGTGACCCTAGTATTGTAGTTTAAAATTAAGTATTAGACTACTTATTGGCCTAAAACTTTTACATCAATAAAAAATGCTGAATAGATGTCGAGTTCATAATTTTAATCAATTATCTCGTCAAAAGTATTTTTTTCATGGTTTGTAAGATTGATTTACAGACCAACGGCACAAATCTTTCGAATTGCCAAAACCTTGAAAAAAGCGTAATAGTTAGTATGATTTTTAAGAGGGAAAACTAAACATGATTTGGAAGAAAACGCTTCCACTCATCTGACTCTGCTGTCAGTTTGATTACCTTATTTCGCTCATAAAGTAGGGTTTCCATATAGCATTTCAAAAATAGCACATTGGCCATTGCCCCGAGTGGTCCAAGAGGTGATTCAAAATAAAAGTGATCAAGCATTATTGTTTTATCATCTTCTACTTTAAAATGACGTTCATGCTTGAATGACTTAAAAGCACCTTTTACCATCTCATCAACAAAAAAATAAGGTCTGTCATAGGCTGTAATTTTAGAAGTAAGTTGTTGCCATATACCAACATGCTTGGCCCCTCCATGTAACGCTTTCTCCCAAGCCGATCAAACCCGAAGTAACACCGCCCACCGCTTTTTCTCCAGTGTGGTTTGTAGAATCTACGTGTAGATCAATGCTTCTAGCAAGGTCGAAACAAATCTCTATAGGCGCTTTTATTTTTATTTTAAGTTCGATTAGCGGCATTATCCCAAGTTATTTGTTAAAATCGATCTCTAGTTGAACACCATATTTTAAATCTTCTGGATCTTGTAGATTTGAAATGGCCACGCCCAACAAACGCACAGGATTTTTAGGATATTCTGGCGTATAGAGCAACTCTACTGCTGTTTGCTTAATCTCCTCTAAAGTTTCTATGTAATGTGGTAAGGTAGTGCTTCTGGTATTCACCTTAAAATCGAAAGCCTTGATTTTTAAGGTAAGGGTCTTGCCCCTGATTTTATTAGTTTGGAGCCTATCAAATACCTTTTGGCAAATGCTATTGATTGCATCGAGCATTTCGGTTTCTTCTGAAATATCTTGTGAGTATGTACGCTCAGCACCAAGCGATTTTCTTGTGCGGTCGGGTTTTACAGGCCGCTCGTCTATGGCGCGCACCATTTTATAAAAATGCCTTCCCGCTTTACCAAAAGACTTTATCAGTTCAAACTCCTCGCGCTGCTTTAAATCCAATCCTCGGTAAATACCCATTTTTTTCATTTTATCGGCTGTTACTTTACCTATACCATGAAACTTTTCAATGGGCAACTTATCTAAAAATTCAGACGCTTTATCTGGATGTATTAGATATAGCCCATCTGGTTTGTCAATATCAGAGGCGATCTTAGCTAAAAACTTATTAAAGGAAATACCTGCAGAGGCAGTAAGCGCTGTGCGCTCTTTGATCAAGCTTTTTATCTCTTTAGCGATAATGGTAGCTGAGGGAATTTGCTTTTTATTTTCGGTAACATCCAAATAAGCCTCATCTAAAGAAAGTGGTTCTACCAAATCGGTAAATTCTAAAAAAATGGCCCTAATCTGTTGCGAAACTTCTTTGTAAACATCAAAACGAGGTTTTACAAAAGTAATGTGCGGACATTTGCGATAGGCAATAACCGAGGGCATGGCAGACTTTACCCCATACTCCCGCGCCTCGTAACTAGCCGCAGCTACTACGCCCCTTTCTTTTGAGCCTCCCACAGCAATAGGCTTCCCCTTTAATTCGGGGAAATCTCTTTGCTCAACAGAGGCAAAAAATGCGTCCATATCTATATGGATTATCTTTCTGTGCAACTTAAAATACGTCTATTTTTTTAGTTAAAATCACGTTAAGCTACTAGCTCATCTACGTTTACTTGTTTTCGCTAATTTATTTTTAATAAAAATAACGTTTCAATATAAATATAGAATAAAATAATTATAAAAATCTCATTATCAGTTACTTATAATTTTTAAATAATACTGATATCTCTCATAATATAAACTGATGCTGATCATAAGAGGTACTTTTTAGACCCTGTTACTTCGCCCTATGAACGAGCACATAAATAAACCATATAGATATGAAAAACTTAATGAAAACATTGAACTTGAGCAGAAAGCATAGTATCTTTTTTTTACTACCGCTATTTCTAATCATTCTTTCTGCCTCGCAGTTAAATGAACCGCTCAGCGCTATTGAAAAAGAAGGTTTAGTCTACACCTTAGAAGAAGCTCGGCTTACTAGAGACGTTAACACATTCCTCTACGTAAAATGGGAAGAACCCATCTTTGATTATGTATTGACCCAAGAGAACAATAACATGGTCCGCTTGCAAAAATTCATTAAAGAGCAAGGTGGTTCTGACCCGCTAGAACGCAGTATGGAAGGAAGATTCAATATTCCTGCTATGCAAACCGAATACAACAAACTCATTAACATAGGTAAAAATAATAAGTTGGCTGCACTTTATGTAAGTATGACGCTCGAAGAAAAAAACTACCAAAAAATGCAAGAGCGCATTCAGGTATCTGAAAACCTACAATTGATAAGATTGTACGGCAAAAGGATGGGCAATACAGGCGATCATATTAGAATTCTTTATAGAGACTTAGAAAAAATGGGCGTTGATTACGAAGCGCAGGTCATGGAACAGAACGAATTTTTAGACCTAGTACAACCAGATATCTTATTAGATGATATTTCGATGTAATAAACTCGAGTTTCGGTTACAAAAAATTTGGCGGATAAAATTATCCGCCTTTTTTTTGCAGTCTCTTAACTATATAGCTTATGCTCAGTTGTATAAGTGATGTTGCACTTTATAAATCTTCTATGAACCCCAAAACCGAAACTCAAAACACTTCTGTTGCAAAGAAAACCAGGATCACCGTGGCCTATGGTGATGGCATAGGTCCAGAAATAATGGAAGCCACCCTAAATATATTAAATGCGGCTGGCGCCCAACTAGAAATAGATGAAATTGAAATTGGCGAGAAAGTTTACAAAGACAATGTAAGCTCAGGCATTAGAGAAAGTGCTTGGGAGTCGCTAAGAAACACAAAAGTATTTTTAAAGTCGCCAATTACCACTCCACAAGGCGGAGGCTTTAAAAGCTTGAACGTAACTATCAGAAAAACCCTCGGGTTGTTTGCCAATGTAAGGCCTTGCCGTATTTACACGCCTTTTGTAGAGAGTCATCATCCTAAAATGGATATGATCATTGTAAGGGAAAATGAAGAGGATTTGTACGCAGGTATTGAACACCGCCAAACCAATGAGGTTGTGCAGTGTTTAAAGCTGATTTCAAGGCCTGGTAGCGAAAAAATTATCCGTTATGCTTTTGAATATGCGCGCTCTTTCGGTCGCAAAAAAGTAACCTGTATGAGCAAAGACAATATTATGAAGCTGACCGATGGCACTTTCCACAAAATTTTTGACGAAATCTCAAAGGAATATCCGGATATTGCTACTGAGCACAAGATTATAGATATAGGCTCTGCCCTTATTGCTGACCAACCCGATATTTTTGATGTGGTGGTCACTTCGAACCTTTACGGTGACATTATTTCTGATATAGCCGCACAAGTGGCAGGGTCTGTAGGCTTGAGTGGCTCAGCCAATATTGGCGAGCACTGTGCCATGTTTGAGGCCATTCACGGTTCAGCACCTGATATTGCGGGCAAAGGCATCGCCAACCCTTCAGGACTACTTAACGGAGCCATTCAGATGCTCGTACATATCGGCCAAGGAGACATAGCCGAACATGTACACAATGCGTGGCTAAAAACTTTAGAAGACGGCATACACACAGGTGATATCTACAATGAGAATTTTAGTAGAAAAAGAGTAGGTACTAAAGAGTTCTCAGATGCAGTGATAGAAAGATTGGGACAAACACCCACTCAATTAGAAAGTGTAACTTATAAAGACGCCAAATCTCAAGATTTAACCAATCTCTTTAAAAAAGAGAAACCTGCTAAAAAAGAGTTGGTCGGTGTAGACATTTTTATTGATTGGGACGAAGCAGACAGAAAGCCTGATGCAATCGGAGAGAAATTGGCTTCTTTGGCCTATGCTGGTATGAAGTTAAAAATGATTACGAACCGCGGTGTAAAAGTATATCCCGATGGCAAACCAGAAACTTTCTGTACCGACCACTGGAGGTGTCGCTTTATTTCTGCTGAGCCTGCCGAGGTTGCCGGTAGCATACCTGTCACTTTTGATCAGTTGCTCGAGCTTCAAAAAAATGTAAGTACGGTTTTCGATATCATAAAAACCGAAAACCTTTATATGTTTGATGGAGAAAGAGGCTATTCATTAGGACAAGGAGAATAAGAACCACCCAAGCCATTTATTTAAGCCCCGTTTGCAAACTGCAAACGGGGCTTTATCAATTATTATAAATCGATGTTTTTGTTTTCTTCATTTTTATCGCCCATCTCTTCCAACAATATGGGAATGTCTTCTAATAATTCACTTACATCCAAAGGGTCCGTGCCATCATAAATGCCTCTTATGTGCTTATTGGCATCGATCAATAAAAAGTGCCCTCCGTGGAAAAAACCACCCTCCGCATTTTCATCTTCCACAACGGCTACCATATAGTTTTTTCTACCCATTTGGAACAAGTCTTCTTTATTGCCGGTTACAAAGTGCCAAGTATCAGAACTCACGCCTAAGTTTCTGGCATATTCTCTGAGGACTTGAACGGTATCATGAGTGGGATCAATGGTGTGTGATAGGATTTTTACTCGAGGATTATTTTTGTATTTTTCATATACACGTATCATTTGTGCAGTCATTTTCGGGCAGATAGACGGGCAAGTGGTAAAGAAAAAATCTGTGACGTAAATCTTATTTTTAAAAGTCTCGGGAGTGATCTGGCTGCTATCTTGATCTACAAATGAAAAATCGCCAATACTATGATAAAGTGTATCCGTTAACGTTTTGTCATTTTCATCGGTTTTTTCAATAGCTTCCCTAGAACCGTAAATAGGCAATTTTTTAACACTTTCTTGTCTGTTACTACAAGAAAATGCTAAGAAAAGCAGCATCAGACCTGGAAAAACAAGTTTGCAAACCTCGGTATTATATCTACTATTTCTAAACATGGCGCTTTTTTATAAAAAAATTAATAATTACCATTAAAATATTATCATGTTTAATAACTTTGAATATATTATGTGCGAATTACTGCAAATTACATATTAGCATATCGTATTTAGAGCATTTCGCTTTTTATTGGAATTATTAAACTAGTGTGAAATTTTTAAATATACTTATAGCATTATAACAAATAGTTTTTTTGCTCTGTTTATGATTCTTTTTAATCTTCTACCTCAATATCAACAAGCGATTTTCTAATCTTAATTTTAATTATCTATCCATATATTTATGACAAACACATCTGGAAAAAATCATTCAAGTCTAAGGTTTGTGTGCAAAGAGAGAAGTTCTTTTTACAGAACAGTTACTAAAAGAGTGAATGATTATTTTAAGGAAAATGACATTTCTAAGCACGGAAATGCTACTATGTATTTTAAATCTTTGCTGTTTATAGGCGGTTTGGCTTTGATTTACGCATTGATCATCTCGGAGATGTTTGGCGTTTGGACCATGTTTGGTCTTGCCCTCTTAATGGGTTGCTTCAAAGCCTTTATCGGATTTAACGTATGCCACGATGCCATACATGGCTCTTATTCTTCTAACAAAGTAGTCAATAAGGTTTTCAGTTTGGTGTTCAATATAATTGGGGCCAATGAGTATGTTTGGAGACTTACACACAATCTTGTGCACCACACTTACACCAACATACCGGGCCACGATGAAGACATAGACGTAGCACCGGGTTTGGTTAGGCTTTCTCCCACTGAAGAGTGGAAAAAGCACATGAAATTTCAACATATTTATGCTTTCCCCTTGTATGGCTTGGCCTCTATCTCTTGGGTTTTTAGAAAAGACTACAAGAAGTTCTTTCAGAAGCAAATAGGTATGGTAAAGAACAACCACAAACCTATTGAGTATTTCAATCTATTCTTTTTTAAAGCGCTCTACTATGCCATTTTTATTGTCATTCCTCTAATGGTAATGGATTTGCCCGCTTGGCAGTTTGCGATAGGTTTTATCTTTATGCACTTAGCGCAAGGTTTAGTGCTTGGTTTAATCTTCCAATTAGCGCATGTTGTGGAAGGCACAGATTTCCCAGAACCCTCTGTAGAAAGCGGAAACATAGAAGAAGATTGGGCAGTACACCAAATGCAAACTACAGCAAACTTTGCCAGAAAAAATTGGTTGGCCAATTTTCTTTGTGGTGGGCTTAACTTTCAGGTAGAACATCATTTATTCCCCAACATTTGCCATGTACACTATCGAGATATTTCAGAAATAGTTAAGGCAACCGCTGAAGAATTTAACGTACCGTACCATGAGAATGAAACTTTTATAGGTGCATTAAAATCGCACTACAAAGTGCTAAAAGCTTTCGGAAGCGATAAAGCTTACTTGCAAAAAACGCCTGCAGCTGTGGCTTAAAACTTAAGCTGGTTTAAAAAGAAAAAAGGAAGATGTTCAAAACATCTTCCTTTTTTTATGAATCAAGTTTTGTTGAGTTAATGCTGCTTAAATATCTACATTAGCATATTTGGCATTCTTCTCAATGAAATCTCTGCGCGGCGCTACTTCATCACCCATAAGCATAGAGAATAAGTGGTCAGCGGTAGCAGCAGATTCTATGTCCACCCTTTTAAGGCTTCTAAACTCAGGATTCATAGTGGTATCCCAAAGCTGTTCAGGATTCATCTCGCCCAAACCTTTGTAGCGTTGTACACCAATAGAAGATTCCTTACCATCTCCAGCCATTTCTTTTACTATTTTTTCTCTTTCCTCATCGGACCAGCAATAGCGTACAGACTTGCCTTTTTTAAGTTGGTAAAGTGGTGGTTGGGCAATATAGACGTAACCTTTTTCGATCAGGGCTTTCATGTATCTAAAGAAAAAGGTCAATATTAAAGTTCTAATGTGGCTACCGTCAACATCGGCATCCGTCATAATAATTATTTTATGATAGCGCAATTTCTCTAGATTCAAAGCTTTTTCGTCTTCTTCTGTACCAAACGAAACACCAAGCGCTGTTATCATATTTTTGATTTCCTCGTTATCGTAAATCTTGTGCTCTTGTGCTTTTTCTACATTCAATATTTTACCTCTCAATGGTAAAATAGCCTGAAAATTACGGTCTCTACCTTGTTTGGCAGAACCGCCCGCAGAGTCACCCTCTACAAGGTAAACCTCGCACATTGCCGGATCACTCTCAGAACAATCAGATAGTTTACCAGGAAGTCCTGTACCTCCCAAAACATTTTTACGCTGGACCATTTCTCTAGCCTTGCGAGCTGCATGCCGGGCTTGTGCAGCCAAAATAACTTTTTGCACTATGGTTTTTGCCGCTTGTGGATTTTCCTCTAAGAAAGTAGCCAAGGTATCGCTAACTGCAGAGTCTACTGCACCCGAGGCCTCGCTATTACCTAGCTTGGTCTTGGTCTGCCCTTCAAACTGAGGTTCAGGAACTTTTACAGAAATAATAGCGGTGAGCCCTTCCCTAAAATCATCGCCTGCAATTTCTACCTTTACCTTATCGAGCATGCCCGATTTATCAGCATAGTTCTTTAGCGTTCTTGTCAGGGCCCTTCTAAAACCTGCTACATGTGTACCACCTTCATGGGTATTGATATTGTTTACATAAGAGTGGATGTTCTCATTATAAGAATTGTTATAGAGCATGGCCACTTGAACTTGAATCATAGATTTCTCCCCCTCCATGTAAATGGGCTCAGGCAGCAATTTCTGCCTTGTTTCGTCTAAATAAAGTGCAAATTCTTTAAGACCACCCTCTGAGTAGAAAGATTCTTTTTTAACTGAGCCATCTTCAAGCTTTTGCCTGTGGTCGGTCAGGTTGATTCTTATACCCCTATTCAAAAAGGCCAACTCCCTTAACCTGTTGCTAATGGTTTCGTAATTATAATTGTCTTCTGTAAAAATGGTGGTGTCTGGCCAAAAATGTACAGTAGTACCGTGCAACTCAGTATCTCCTATTTTTTTTACCGAATATTGAGGCACCCCCATTTTGTATTCTTGCTGAAAGATGTTGCTGTCTCTGTAAACGGTTACTTTTAAGTCTCTAGAAAGTGCGTTAACACAAGATACACCAACACCGTGCAAACCACCTGAAACTTTGTAAGTGTCCTTATCAAATTTACCACCAGCGTGTAGTACTGTCATTACTACCTCAAGTGCTGACTTCTTTTCTTTTTGGTGCATATCGGTAGGTATACCACGACCGTTATCCGATACCTTAATGGAATTATCTTCCATAATTTCCACGCCGATTGTATCACAATAGCCAGCCATGGCCTCATCAATGGAGTTGTCAACAACCTCCCAAATACAATGGTGTAAACCTTTAACACCAACATCGCCGATATACATTGCAGGCCTTTTTCTTACTGCTTCAAGACCCTCGAGAACCTGAATATTACCTGCCGAATAGTTTTGCTTTTTTTCTTCCATCTTAAAAAAAATAATACCTACAAATTTACAATTTATTCGCGTAATTATAAAGAGAATGACAGGGGAATACTGGATTTAGATATTAAAAAAATACAAAATTGACCTTCTGTATTTGTTTATAGCATAATTTGTAAATTTTGCTGTTAATAGGCTTTAAAAAGCGCATTTATAAGATTACCGATAAAAGTAAAATTGTTATTGCAGTTGAGCACGAACCTTAAAAAAAGTCAAATATAAAATAGACAAACCGCCAGTTTACCTGTTTGCGTCTTTATAACATTTTTTTTAAAAATCAGCAAATGCACGATAATTAGCTAAATAGGTGTTTTTTGGGTATTGGCAAATTTATTTTGATGTGGCATCTCAACAAAGATTTTTAGATAGGTAAAGCATCATTCTGATTTATCATCTTTGGTGTAGGCATTGAGTTCTTCTTCCGTTTTGATAAGTTTCTTTTTACAAAACTCTATAAGGGTATAAGCTCTGCTAACTTTTTCAGAAAGTAAGTCTACAGAAACAAGATCTTCTTCTAAAGCATCTCTTATTTCTTCTAACTCTTGCATGGCTGCCTCATAGCTAAGATCTAATTCTTCATTCTTTTCCTTCATCAGACTTTGTTACTTTACTTAAGATTTTACCAAAAGATGTAATGCTTTCAATTTCATCGCCTTTTTGTACAGGATTGGTGTTACTCAAAGGTTTCCCTTCTTTTAAAGTAATCGAAAAACCCCTTTTTAACAAGCTTTGTGGATCTAGCTGAGATATCTGCCTTTGAAGCCCCTCTAGATTGCTGCGTTCCTTTTTAAGCTTATGCCCTACCTCACTCATTAAACCCTTTTGCATTTCTAACAATCTTATAGAACTGCTGCTTAAATTGAGTTTTGCCTGAGCAGCTATTTTCTGCTGCAACAAAAAGAGGTGATGTTTGGCCAAATCTACTTTACCCTCAGCAAACCGCAGCGTATCTTGGAAATAAACCTGTAACTGATACCAAAACCCGTAGATTTTATCAATCAAAAACTCTGCAACGGCAGTAGGGGTCTTTAAGGCTTCATAAGCAACTACGTCACTTACAGTTTCATCTTTTTGGTGGCCTATGCCCGTTAATACCGGGACAGGCACTTTAGCTATTTTTTTGGCAAGTTCGTACTCATTAAAAACTTCTAAATCAAGCCTAGAACCGCCACCACGAATCAATACTACCACATCAAATTTATTAGAATCAATCTCTTCTAATCTTTCAATAATGCTAGCAAGGGCTTTTTGCCCCTGCACATTTGCTTTGAACAAAACTGTATGAAACTTAAAACCATATTGGTTGCCCGCTAATTGCTCTATAAAATCATTGTACCCTGCAGCTTCTTCAGAAGAGATAATGGCTATGCGCTGCGGTACCATCGGCAGGATGTGTCTTTTTTGGAAATCGATCAAACCTACTTCGGCAAGCTTTTTTAAAGTCTCTCTTCTTTTTAGTTCAAGTGCGCCGATCGTGTACTTTTCATCTAAATCCAGCACATTTAACGAAAGCCCGTGTACTTCGTGAAAAGTAACTTTAACCTGTACCAATACCTCGGTGCCTTCTTTTAATATTTCAAAAATACCTTGCCCTAATTTTTCTTGTAGTTTATAAAATGCAGTTGCCCAAATCATGCCTCGGCTCCTAGCAACTACCTGCTCTTCTTCTTTTTGTACAAATTCAAGATAGGCATGTTCACGCACTTGAAATTGCGCCACTTCAGCAGTGATCCAAAAGTTTCTATCAATACCGTGTATTAGATTTTGTATGCTTTTGTTCAGTTGTAAAAGTGTAAAGTATTTCAAAGTTGGGTTGAGGTTTTGATGATGTATTTTTTGAAACTACAAGATGAAGTTAACTATCGATCTAATTGTTTATCTAAGATATTTGTCCAAAAAGTTTTATATACTGAATATTGAAAATACCTCTTGTACAAGCTAAGAGACTTGCATAATAATACTCTAGCTAAACAGAATAAAGTACTGTGCAAAACCTGCCAAGCAACCTAAAAATGCACCAATCATTATCAAAATGATCTCGTCTTCTTGAAAAGCAGGCCGCAAAAAACCCTCAAACTCTTCCGGTGACAAAGCAGACATTTTTGTCCTCAGATTATTTCTTAAGTCCAAAGCCTCCTCAGCATAATTAAATACCTGCCTAATTGAAATGGGCAGTTCTTGCTGAAACCTAAAAAAAACTATGCTTTTAATGATACTCATTCTTTCTTCGCCCGAAAAAAAGGTAATGATGCCTTTAGAAGCCCCCGCTGTATTGTCTACCACGGTTTCCACATGCTCTTTTAGCAAAACCGCCAACTTCTCAGCACCGGGCCCCCGCACCATATATTCAAAAAGTCCTTCTGTGGTGAGTATCTTAGAAGAAACAATATCTGAATATTCTTTAGCAACTTCTAACTGCCTTTTCTGAAAAAGACCTTGTACAACAAAAGGGCCTAACTTTAATGGGTTTTTGGGCTCAAAAATTAGTTTGATGGCCAGCCAATTGGTGATAAAACCTACAATTAAACCAAACAATGGCAGTAGCCACCACGGCTTAAAAAAGTAAAAAATCACCATTTGGGTAAAGCCAAATAAAAATCCAAAGTAAAAACCGGAACGCTCGATAAACTTAAATTCCACTTTACCACACCTTAGAAAAATCTCATTGACCAAGGCTTTGTCTTTCATCAGAATGCTCACAGACAAACGCTTTAGATCAAGCAGTTCGTTGATGTTGGCCTTAATGTCTGCCATCATTTGCTTTACCACAATTGGCAGTTCCTGCTCAGCAGTTTCGTAAATGCTCTCTTTAATGGTTTTGGGGGTTCTGTCCCAAACCTCAGGGATTTGAGAATGCATTACTTCATCGGTTATCTTTCTGGAAACCTCCTCCAAACCGGGTCGCATTTCCTCGGCCACTACTTCGGGATCTATTTTAGCGAACTGCTCTTCCATTTTTAGCAGCTTTTGTGTGAGAAGGTCCACAGATTTCTCTGCCATCTTCCTGGTTTTAGAGGGAATGATGCCTTGCCAACCTATTGGTCTTATCCCCACAAATTCTATGGGGTAGAAGGTCATTTTTAAAGCTAGATAATTAGTAAACCATCCGACCAAACCGCTTGTTAACGGTATGGATAAATAAAGTAGTATTTCTACATTGGTCAGTTGGATGGACATATACTTAGATTTACCTGCAAGTTTATGTATTTTTCAGGAAGCAAGAAACCTACAACGTAAACAAACTAAGAATATAAAAGCATGCAGAATCAGATTTGAGCATAAGATCAATATGATTTGGCTCAAATATTTGTGCGCTCAGAGGACATAACCGCTATATGCCGAGCATTCTAATGAACTTGCTATAAAAAATTTGTCTTAAAAATTCGGAATAAACCTTAAACAGATGAATTTGAAAAGTTAGGATGTATTGAAAATGCAATAAGTAATGCCTGCTTAATATAAAGTATCGAATATATTTAACCATAATTTTTATGTATTTACCATTTATAAAGATGATCAAGTTTTTTTTAATTTCTCTTTTACTATTTTCTTGCTTTGGTGCCAACAAGCAACTTACTAAACCCGAAAACACAACAGTTATGGATAACAACAAACCCTCTTTTTACGATTTTAACATGACCGCTTTGGACGGCGAAGAAATCGACTTTAGCCAGTACAAGGGCAAAAAAGTACTTTTAGTTAATACCGCATCTAAGTGTGGCTATACACCACAGTACGAAGACTTACAGTGGTTACACGAAAACTACGGAGACAAGGTAGCGGTACTTGGTTTTCCTGCAAACAACTTTGGCGGACAAGAACCTGGCAGCAACGAAGAAATAGCTGGTTTCTGCAAAAAAAATTATGGAGTTACTTTTCAGATGTTCGAGAAAATAGAGGTGGTCGGTAAAAACCAACATCCACTGTATCAGTGGCTTACCAATCCAGAAAAAAACGGCTGGAACGACCAAGCTCCCTCTTGGAATTTCTGCAAATACCTGATCGATGAAAATGGCGTATTGGTCAAATTTTTTGGTTCTGGTGTAAATCCTGGCGAAGAAGCCATTACCTCACTGCTCTAAGTATTGATAAATTAACTCAAAAATCTTAAATTAGTTGAGTGTTGAGCCCTAGTGGCTCTTTATTTTTCACCAAATAGAAAAATAATGGATTTAAGTCCGGTAGTGCTATCCATACCAATTTACTTTGTACTGATCGGTTTCGAATTGGTTTATACTTTACTTAAAAGACCAGATTATTACAGATTATCCGATTCTGTCACCAACATATCTTGTGGTATAGGCGATCAAGTAGTAGGCGTGTTTGCCAAGGTAATTACATTGGGTTTTTATCAGTATTTGTTTGAATATTATAGGATTTTAAGTTTCGAACCCTCTCTTCTTTCTTTTATCATATTGTTTGTTGCTGTAGACTTTATCTACTATTGGGTGCATAGGTGGAGCCATGAGGTAAATTTTCTTTGGGCAGGACACGTAGTACACCATCAAAGTGAGGAGTATAATTTATCGGTAGCACTGAGGCAAAGTTGGTTCCATAAGTTTTTTACCTTTATCTTCTATTTACCCTTGGCTTTATTTGGCTTTGATACACTTTCTTTTGTGTGGGCCAATGGTTTAAACCTGCTTTATCAGTTTTGGATACATACCGAAGTGGTTAAGAAAATGGGGCCTTTGGAGTATATTCTGAATACGCCCTCGCACCACAGGGTCCACCATGGCAGAAATCCAGAGTATATAGACAAAAACCATGGCGGTGTGTTCATTATTTGGGATAGAATATTTGGTACTTTTGAGAAAGAAAAAAATACGCCGGTATACGGCATTACCACACCATTGAGCTCTTGGAATCCTGTTTGGGCAAATGTAAGCCATTGGTATAGTATGTATCAAGAAGGCAAATCATTTAAAAATTGGGGCGATCGGGTCAAACTTTTTGTGAAACCACCAGGATGGAGACCAAGTTATGCTGGAGGTATGCAAAGCGTTCCCTACGTAGAAAGGGCAAAATATAGAAAATACAAAACCATAGCCCCTCGCTCAATAAACCTCTATATCTTCTTTCAATATATTATTACAGTAGGTTTTGCTGCTTTTTTTCTATTTAATGAAGCCAATTTGCTTTTGGCACATAAGATAGCAGGCGCTCTGCTGATCATTCTTGCCATTATGGATTTTGGCATCCTCTTCGAAAGGCGTAGGCTTGGCTTTTTCTTAGAAAGTATTCGCTTAGTAATCAGTTTTCTATTTATCACCTATGTGTTGCACGAAGCAGCCAATTTTAAATTGATCGTTTTCGTTACCTCAGCTGCTGCGCTATTTTCATTATCATGGCTCATTACACAAGTAAAGTACTATAAAAAATAATCGGCTTTTTTAGGGTTTGCCTTTTTCTGTAAAAATACCTTTGAGTAGCAAATGTGCCGTTGCAGGATTGGTCGCCAATGGCACATTGTACACATCGCATAAGCGCAGTAGCATTTGTACGTCTGGTTCGTGAGGATGTTTACCTAAAGGGTCTCTAAAGAAAATTACAGCATGTACTTTTTTTTCAGCGACTTCGGCAGCAATTTGAGCATCGCCGCCCATGGGACCAGATAATTTAGCATCTACTGATAGGCCAGCTTGCGCTACGTGTTTGCCGGTAGTACCGGTGGCTATAATCTCTATTCCATCCAACTCGTTTACATGATCTTTTAGAAAAGCGACCATTTCTGCTTTTTTGCCATCATGAGCAACAATAGCAATTTTAGATATTTTTTCAGCGTACATCTTTAATGCATTTAGTTGTTCAATGATAAAAAATTATAGACCTAAAATCAGGAAAAACGGTGAAACTTTAGTAGAATAACTTAATGTTATCGCTAATAATCGACAACTCAACACGCACCATCATTTTTTGAACGATTTTGAGTAAGTCTTTAAAGCTAATAGATTAAATTTGCATCAAAAATATACTTTTTATGAATAGAAGATTTTTTTCATTTTTACTGATTATTGCATTTGTTTTTAGCTGTCAAACCGTTCCGGTTACTGGCCGCTCCCAATTGGCGCTGATACCCAATTCGGAGCTTTTCCCGATGAGTTACCAAAGCTACCAGCAAGTTTTAGGAGAAAGCAGATTATCTAATAACCAACAACAGGTAGCCATGATCAAAAGGGTTGGTAAACGCATACAAACCGCAGTAGAAAAATACATGACAGACAATGGCGCAGCCAATCAACTACAAGGTTTTAATTGGGAATTTAATTTGATTGAAAACGACGAAATGATCAATGCTTGGTGTATGCCTGGTGGCAAGGTAGCATTTTATACAGGTATCTTGCCCATTTGCAAAGACGAAGCTGGCGTTGCCGTAGTAATGGGCCACGAAATAGCTCATGCCATTGCCAACCATGGTGGCGAGCGCATGAGCCAAGGCATGGTCGCCCAGTTAGGTTTGTCCTCGCTGCAAATGGCAATGGGGCAAAATCCTAAACTTACCAATCAATTATTGCTACAAGCCGTAGGCGCTGGTACTCAAATAGGTATGCTCAGTTTTTCTAGACAGCACGAGTCTGAAGCTGATAAAATTGGGTTGATATTTTCTTCTATGGCCGGCTATGATCCAAGAGAAGCCCCTGAGTTTTGGAAAAGAATGAAGGCTGCCGCAGGTGGTCAGGCGCCTCCTGAGTTTTTGTCTACACACCCTTCTTCTGATAGGCGTATAGCTGATTTAAATGCCCAAATGCCTGAGGCTGTAAAAATCTACAACCAATATAAAAATCAGTAAAAGTTATTTTAAGGTAAAAATAACAAACAGGACTATAAATATTAATATAGTCCTGTTTTAACATTTATTTACTTCACAAAAGTATTACAGTCTTTTAATAAACAAATGCGGAAGTTTTAGGCTTGTAATAATACAAAAGCGTAACAAAAATGAACTTTTTAGATTCTTTTGTTATGAACTGTGTTCATTTTTTAAATTAAAAAAATTATATTTATATATATTTGTTGCTGATTTAGAACTCCACAAGTTTATATAATAAGGTAAATTTATTTAGTCACTAAAATTTATAGGTTATTAAAAGACGTAGACAAAGCAATAAAAACGAGGTTTTTTTTAGATCCAACAGGCAAATAAGGGCTAGAGAGGTAAGGGTTGTTGGTGAGAATGTAGAAATGGGCATCTACAGTACTAATGAAGCTTTAAAGCTAGCTGAAGAACAAGGTCTTGACCTCGTAGAAATCTCTCCTAATGCAAAACCACCCGTGTGCAAAATAATTGACTATTCTAAGTTCAAGTACGAGCAGAAAAAGAAGCAGAAAGAACTAAAGGCCAAAGCACATAAAACGGTTGTAAAAGAAATCAGGTTCGGCCCTAATACAGACCAACACGACTTAGACTTTAAAACAAAACATGCCTTAAATTTCCTTAAAGATGGAAATAAAGTAAAGGCGTATGTTCAGTTTTATGGTAGGTCGATCATTTATAAAGATAGAGGAAGAGAATTGTTAGAGAATTTTGCTAAATCTTTAGAAGATGTAGCAAAAGTAGAAAGCGCGCCCAAACAAGAAGGACGTAGAATGATTCTAATGTTAAGCCCTAACAAATAGTTATTGTCTTTTATAAAAAAAGCAGCACACAACTTATTGTGTGCTGCTTTTTTTATTCTTTATTATGAATAAACGATTAATAGTGTTAAGTTTGCAACCCTAAAAAAGAGGCTTACTTATTCAAACAATTTTTAGTTATGCCAAAAGTAAAAACAAAATCAGGGGCCAAAAAGCGTTTTAAATTGACCGCCTCTGGTAAAATCAAAAGAAAGCATGCTTTTAAAAGCCACATCTTAACAAAAAAGTCAACCAAGAGAAAGAGAAATCTTACTCACATTGGTCAGGTAGACAAGTCAGATGTTGGTCGTATCAAAGACATGTTGAACATCTAATTTATTATTCCATTTAAAATTAATTTAAGATGCCTAGATCAGTTAATCACGTTGCTTCTAGAGCCCGAAGAAAAAAAATCTTAAAGTTAGCCAAAGGTTATTGGGGAAGACGTAAAAACGTATGGACCATAGCCAAAAACGCTGTAGAGAAAGGTTTGCAGTATGCTTACAGAGATCGTAAGCAAAAGAAAAGAAACTTTAGGAGTTTGTGGATACAGCGTATCAATGCTGGAAGCAGAATGCACGGTATGTCTTATTCTCAATTCATGGGAAAAGCAAAGAAAGCAGATATCAATCTAAACAGAAAGGTTTTAGCCGACTTAGCTATGAATCACCCTGATGCTTTTAAAGCAGTTGTTGAGAAAGTTAAATAAGACTTTGTAGAATAATTTAAAAGAAAAGCCCGCAAATGCGGGCTTTTTTTATTTCACGGCAATCATAGAAATCTCTACATTTACCTCTTTAGGTAAGCGACTAACTTCTATCGTCTCCCTAGCAGGAAAATCGCTTTTAAAATAAGAGCCATAAATCTCATTGACTTTCCCAAAAAAGCTCAAATCACTTAAAAAGATGCTGGTTTTAACAACATCTTCAAAAGAATAACCTGCTGCTTCTAAAATATAGCCAAGGTTGGTCATCACTTGTCTGGTCTCATCTTGGAGGCTACTGAGCACCAAATTGCCGGTAGCTGCATCTAATGGTATCTGCCCCGAAATGTACAGGGTATCCCCTACTTGCACAGCTTGGCTATATGGCCCTATAGGCTGACCCGCTTTGGGGGTATTAATTATCTTCTTCATATTATTCAACTGTTACTGATTTTGCTAAATTTCTAGGTTGGTCTACATTACAACCCCTCATAATGGCGATATGGTAAGATAATAATTGCAATGGAATGGAAGAAACCAATGGCATGATCGCTTCGTGTGTCGGCGGCACTTCAATTACGTGGTCTACCATACTTGGAATCAAGGCATCTCCCTTGGTAACCACAGCGATTACCTTACCTTGTCTAGCTTTTACTTCTTGTATATTGGAGATGATTTTATCGTAAGAACTATCTCTAGTAGCGATAACTACTACAGGCATTTCTTTATCGATTAGGGCAATGGGGCCGTGTTTCATTTCTGCCGCAGGATACCCTTCGGCGTGAATATAAGATATCTCTTTTAATTTTAAGGCGCCTTCTAATGCCACAGGGAAATTGTATCCTCTACCAAGGTAAAGAAAGTTTCTTACGTCTTTGTACAATGTGGAGATTTTTTCTATCTCATCATTCAAATCC
The DNA here is from genome assembly GCA_937129345.1 of uncultured Thalassovita sp. Lineage (GTDB taxonomy): Bacteria > Bacteroidota > Bacteroidia > Cytophagales > Flammeovirgaceae > Chondrinema. Next base: position 31,679 of record CAKZMZ010000161.1, read on the forward strand.
AATACCTGCTTAATCTTATCCGGAATACTCTCCATTTGCCTAGAGAGCTCTAAAAACTGATTTTTTGTGATGGTATTTTTTTCTTTCGCCAACATTAAAGCCAAAATATATAGCACCGTAAGCTGTGCAGTAAAAGCTTTTGTACTGGCAACACCAATCTCTGGTCCTGCATGTGTATAAGCTCCTTCGTGCGATGCTCTTGCAATGGAAGAGCCCACCACATTGCAAATTCCTAAAATTATAGCGCCTTTATTTTTAGCCAATTCTATGGCTGCTAAAGTATCTGCCGTTTCACCAGACTGAGAAATGGCAAGTACAACATCACCTTTGTTAATGATGGGGTTTCTGTATCTAAATTCTGAAGCGTATTCAACTTCTACAGGTGTGCGTGTAAATTCTTCGATAACATATTCCGCAACAAGTCCTGCATGCCAAGAGGTACCGCAGGCCACAATAATAATGCGCTTGGCTTCCACCAAGTCATTAAAGTGCTTTCTAATACCGCCAAGCAAAGCATGTTCTTTTTCAGAAATAAGTCTGCCTCGCATACAATCTGCTACTGAGCGAGGTTGCTCAAATATTTCTTTGAGCATAAAGTAATCAAAGCCACCTTTTTCTATGGCTTCTAGTTCCATATCGAGTGTATGCACATAAGGCGATTGCTCAATAGCTTCTATATTTTTTATATTGATGCCCGTGGTTTTATCTATAATGGCCACTTCTTCATCATTGAGGTACACTACATTTTTGGTATACTCAACAATTGGTGTAGCATCAGAAGCTAAAAAGAATTCATTGTTCTCTGCGCCAATGCCTATTACCAAAGGGCTTCCTTTTCTGGCTGCTATTAATTGATCGGGATTGTCTTTTGATAAAATGACGATGGCATAAGCACCTACTACCTTGGTGAGTGCAATCCTTACCGCTTCATCCAAAGAGCACTTATTATTTTTTTGTATATCCTCTATAAAATGGATAAATACTTCGGAATCGGTCTCACTCAAAAATTGATGCCCTTTTTGTTGAAGCTCTTTTTTAATAGAATCATAGTTTTCAATGATTCCATTGTGTATGATTGCCAAGTTTTTATCTGAAGAGTAATGCGGATGGGCATTTACATCATTGGGTTCTCCATGTGTGGCCCATCTAGTGTGTCCTATCCCCACCTTTCCATGTGGAGTTTTACCTGAAAACGTTGTCTCTAAATCGTTTACTTTTCCTTGCTTCTTAAAGATACTAAGATCTTTATCTATTAAAGCAATACCTGCAGAGTCGTATCCCCTGTACTCTAATCTTTTTAGTCCTTTAATTAGGACATCATAGGCGTTGTTTTCGCCGAGGTAGGCAACTATTCCACACATAAAAAATAAGTTAAGCTGAAAAAATAAGTATGAAAATAATAGCAATTATAATAGCTAATTATTTTAAATATAAAGTAACCTTAAAATTTTATTGTGTGGGCCAAAAAAAAGCCTTCTTAATATCAGAAGGCTTTTGCAAATTATTCTCTCGGAGTATTCTTCGTAAAGTAAATCCTGAGCTGTAATGGATTGGTCCCGTAGTCGTCATTGCCGAAAACACATCTGGCGATACTGCCTCGACTCAAAAACGGATTAATCATAAATCCGTTGTTCTCTCGGGTGCCATTCAATAATTCTTGCATGTAAGAAGTGATGTCTGCAACTGGATAGGTTCCCGCACCATTGGCATAGGCAAGTGTGAGTACAGGTGTATTTTGATTAATCTCAAATTCACCATTACTCACAGTTTCTCCAAAACGGCCTTCTTGCAACAATAACACATTCTGATTTCTATTCCCATTTTCATCTAGTACAAAGAAAGCAATGTTTTGTGGTGGTGTGCCATGCACAGATTGGCTAGATTCCACAGGATCAAAAGAAAGTTCTGCTTTGTTGATGGCAACATTAGGATTTTGTTCTGCAAAACTAGCCAAACCAGGAAATTTCATAATGGTTGTAAGACCTACCGCTGACTGTAAGTAGCATTCATTTGCTGTATTATCAGTATTTATCGTTTCACCTATTTGCAAGCCAGATAAATGAGCAGAATTACTAAAATCTGCTCGGGCACTAAAAAAAGATGTACCGATAAAAAAGTTCTGTATTCTCGAAATAGTATCTTCTGGCAAAGAAAAATAAACCCTAAAAGCAAAATTTATCGAAGTAGAAGATGCAGGGGCAAATCTAATAGTGTAAGCATCCGCATCTGTATTTGCAGGTCTTAAATTAATTCCTTTAAAAATATTTACTTCGAAAAGTTCTTGATTTAACATATTCGCAGAGGTTCTATTATTGAACAGACTCTCTCCGATTTCATTTGCCTCGAAGACCAGTACATCTATAGAATCTTGTTCTGGATTTAAGGTAGCTCTGCCAACAACAGTTTCGCCTACATCTTCAATCCTATCACTCTGATAATAAGGCAATGTATCGATTATGGATTCATTTAAAGTATACAACTCAAAGTCTTGTGTTTGCGAGGCATCACCTGAAACCAGGGTGTAACTCATAACCAATTTTGCCGAGTCAAAAACTGCATCGTTTTCCGCAGCAATAAAACTCTCGTTGTACTCTGATGGTATGAACAATTTAAGGAAGGACTCTGTGTAGGTCGTTCCAAATTTTTCGTCTTGTTCTACACCTGCCAGTAAATTGCCACTCGTAACTACAGAGTCTACATAAGCAATAGAGGTTTCTACGGTAAAAGTATCCGTAAAGTAAGTATTTAGTAAAATGCCTTCATCCTGAAAGGAAGAACCTATTTCGTCTACTTCATTACAAGATGTAAAGTATAAAAGGATTACTGAAAGTAGTAATCCTTTAAAAATGTAAAGCAAGTTTTTGTTAAATCTGCTAGAACTATTCAGTAAGTTCGTTATAAATCTCATAATATGAATCTATGTAATTTCCGTTATTGGCCTCAATAACGTTTATTTTTTTACTCTCCTCAAACTCGGTAAGTAAACCGTTGATTGAGCTCTCGACTTCTTTACTGGCCTTGGTAACTCTATCAGAATATTCTGCACCAATTTTTATAAAACCATTAAAGTCTGCCGATTCTAAACTTTTGAGCATATCATCTTCAATATCCATCATCTTAACTTTTTTGATGAGGTCTTCGCTAAATTTATGCTCAAAACCTGTGTTGTAAACTGTAAAGATGGTTTTTGCATCTTTAAACATTGGATCGTTCTTGTAAGTTGTTTTCAGATACATTGGTATCAAGCTCGTCATCCAATCATTACAATGCACTATATCGGGTGCCCATCCTAGTTTTTTTACCGTTTCGATAACTCCTTTGCAGAAGAAGATGGCCCTCTCATCATTATCATTGTAGAACCTTTCTTGCTTGTCTTTAAATACAGACTTACGATGAAAATAATCTTCGTTATCAATAAAATATACCTGCAATTTAGCTGAAGGAATAGAAGCCACTTTTATAGTTAGTGGTTTTTCTTCATCTCCTACGTTAATGTTAATTCCAGAAAGCCTGACTACTTCGTGCAGACGGTTTTTCCTTTCATTGATTATACCAAACCTCGGTACTAGTATCCTGATTTCCATACCTCTCTCTTGCATAGATTGAGGTAGTTTTCGAACGTAATCTGCAACTTCTGAACTTTTTAAAAATGGATTGATCTCACTAGAGACATAGAGGATTTTAAGATTTCCCATACTTTTGGACTTTTTCAGTTATTTTAGTACAAAAATACGAAAAAATATAGGTATTTCCATATATTGCCCCAACAAAAGCGGTATCGACCATATATTGCGCAAGTAAGCTGGTACCAATAGTAGAATGCGTATAAGCCCCTAGAAGATGCCTAGAAGCCCAATTAATCTATAAAATTGATGGCTTTTTTATGTATATAAACCCCTCTTCTTATAGAATCGGTTCCATAAAATGGATCGGTAATATCGCTAATATATTGCAAGTTTATTTTAAGCGACTCTACCAATCCTACGCCCTCGCCGTAAATCTCCCAAGAGACTCGTTTGTCTACTATACTAGAATCTTGTTGATGCACTACTTTAAAAGCACGCTCCAACTCTTTATGCGGTAATAAAAAGTTTTCTATTCTATAAAATTTAGACTCTAAAGCATTCAACGCATTTCCATCCCAACTCGAATTAGATTCTAATGGCAAGGCCAATTTTATAAAGGATATGTTATTTTCAGTTTTTATGATCCTATTAAAATCTTTTCTTACCGTCCAAACAGAATCTAATTGCCAATTACCAAGGCTGTCTGTTCTTGAGTAAAGCAAAACCTTTTGGGCAATGCCTGTAGCATTGAGCTGATTTAAAGTATCGCCAATTTCTTCTCTCAGATAATAAAAGCTGGTATCTGTAGGCTCAAATTCTTTAAAAGTGACTTTCTCAACTTCATACTCAATGGCATATCCTGCTTGTAAAGGAAAAAAAGAAGTGCCAAAAAGTTGCGCAGGCGGTTCGATCACCTCCTCGCTGCAAGCGGCAAACAATAAAAGAAGAATAGAAAAAAAAACCGAGGTAAAAAAATGCTTGATTTCCATAGCCTAAAAAACGCTGTTCAGCTGCGCTTATTGGCAAAAATTTAAGCTAAAAACCTATTGAGCACTTTTATAATGAGTGCATCTATAACAGCATGTGGTTTTTTAGAAAAAGTGCCTTTTGCCCTGTTAGCAATCAATGCATTTACAGAAAGCATCTCATGCTTGAGCATTTGACCAAAAGCATAGTAAGTGGCCGTTTCCATCTCAAAATTGGTCAGTTTAAAACCCTGACTCCGAAAACTTCTGAGTTTTTCAAACAAATCTGCATTTCTTACAGGTGCCCGCAATACTCTGCCTTGTGGAGCATAAAAACCAGGACTAGTAATGGTATTGCCCTCAAGCATGTCGTGTCCGATTTTTTGCAGCAACTCAGGAGAACAAGTGGTAAAGTATGGCGTAGTTTGGAGGTTTGCATGCTTTTTAAGCGACTTGCAAAGTTCTTTTTGCTCTTTTTTCTGCGATAATTTATAAAAATCCATCAGGTTGTCTAAACCTACCGCATTGATCGATACCAAATGCGCATTGAGCCTTGTTCGCACTTGAACGGCACCTGAGGTACCGATTCTTACAATCTTAAGTTTTTTCTTCCTGCTCTTGCGCTTGCGATTTTTAAGGTTGATGCTGGCCAAGACATCCAACTCTGTCATTAAGATTTCTACATTATCGGGGCCAATACCGCTTGAAATTACCGTTATGCGTTTATTATTGAACGTACCTGTATGCGTTATGAACTCCCTTTTGTTCATCTCAAAATCTACCGTATCAAAATAGCGGCTTACTTGATGTACCCGACCGGGATCGCCAACAATGATGATATTTTGTGCAATGTCTTGCGGGCGCAGTTGTAAATGGTACACACTACCATCAGGATTGAGAATCAATTCAGATTCTGGGAAATCTACCGAAAGGCTTTTGATTTTTTTTGCATGGGGTGAATGCATAAAGAAAGCTTAAAAAATGCTAAAAATAAGATGCTGCAATTTAGCATTTTCAAAGCAAAAATTTATTTGATGAGCCACTGATTTAAGTTCCTAAAATCCAGAGCAAAATCAAAACGACGATGATGGCCACATAGGCCAAGCGCTTTTTGTCTCGGTACCAGAGTTCGCTCA
>CAKZMZ010000162.1 GCA_937129345.1 uncultured Thalassovita sp.
CTTATATAGAGCTCATGTTCAGGCAAAATGTAGATATTCCGCAGGCTCAAGCCAAAACTTTAAAGCTGCAAAAAAATGAAGAGTTTCCTTTTAAGGGCTATTTTTTGGTAGAGGAACTCATTCAGCAAAAAGATGCAGCACATTTCTTAGAGATTACGGGTGGCTTGCTTACGCATCAAAAAAACAATGAAACGGTTTATGAGGTATTTGAACCCTCAGAAGCTTTGGCAAGTGGTGATGTGCTCTCATTAGAGGAAAAGTTTTTAGCAGGCGAAGGGCAGAACATCACCCCTGCCCGATTTAGTAAAAACCAACAAGAGAATGCGCGCATTTCTAAGGCGGTAAGAGAAACTTTGGAAAAAACAGCTAAAATTTTAGATGTACAAGGCTATGCAAGAATAGATGCCTTTGTGCGTATCTATCCAGACAAAGTTGAGCCCATTATTATTGAAGTAAACTCCCTGCCAGGCATGACACCTGCTACCTGTATTTTCCATCAATGTGCGCTCAATAAATACAAGCCATATGATTTTATAGACCGTATTTTGGAATATGGTGTGTCTAGAAATGAAAAAAATAACCAAATAAAATAGCATTAATAATACGAATGAGTTTTAAGATAGCATGGTTGATACAATAGAGCTGTAAACCCATTTAAATATTTAATGAAAGAAATTATCGCAAATAAAAAATGGACAAAATAAGAGAAATTCTTCAGCAGGTGGGCCGTGTAGTTTGGGTGAATAAATGGTATGCTTTTCTGATACACTTTTTGTTGTTTATAGGTGTTATTTCCTTTGCATTGTATTACTTTTTTTACGTATATCTGCCAGATACTACCAACCACGGAGAAACCATTACTGTACCTAACCTAAAAGGAAAAACCATTGAGGAACTGCCTCAATACTTAGATGCATTAGAGCTTAGATTTGAAATAACCGACTCGGCGTATGACGCTTCCCTACCACCACTTGCTGTGGTGGATCAATATCCAGAAAAAGAAAAACAGGTAAAACTGAACAGAAAAATCTATCTGACTGTAAATAAGATAGAACCGCCCATGGTTAAGTTTCCTGATATAGTAGACAGCTCTATAGAAAGTGCTGAGCGCATACTTAACAGTGTAGGGCTTCAATTAGGCAAAATAGAATTTGTACCAGATGATATACCTAATACGGTGTTGGGCGTGGTGATAGATGGGCAAGAAATTGATAGGGAGAAAATAGAAGAAGGCATAGAAATACCCAAAGGCACGCTTATAGATTTAGAGGTAGGCAGCGGCTTACAAGCCAATCAGCGCACCATACCTGAACTAGTAGGTATGCCCATAGAAGAAGCCGAAATCTATTTAAATGCTTATGGTTTGGCTGTAGGCCACATAGAATACCAAGATACTGTAGGCGTAGATATGGGCACGGTCATTATGCAGTACCCTCGTGCAGAAAAAGGAAAAGTAGTTGCCGTAGGCAGTATGGTAGATTTATGGGTAGCTGGCTATTATCCCGAAAATACCATTGAAGATGACGGTACTGAATAAAATGCATATTTTGAGGTTGATAAAAATATATTGTAGATTTTTTTTTCTTAAACATAAAATAAAAGCTAATTACCAATAGCAAAGCACCAATCTAAGATTGGCATTTTTTAAACTAAAACCCTTGCGAGTGTCAATACAGAAATACATCGTTCTTACCGTATTTTTAAGTTTTTGCCTATCACTTCCAGGCTGGGCACAACTGCAGTTTTTTCCTGTAGGTAAGCAACAGCAAAAACAAAGATTGGCAAAAAAAAGACTCTCAGAAAATAAGATATTTAACACGCTTCCTTTTTTTGAGGATTTTTCACGCATAGCGCTTTATCCCGATACCAGTAAATGGCAAGTAGATGAAACGACGCCTTATGTGAGTGCGGGCTTTGGCCTTGAGCCTCCTTCTATCTACATGGCAACTTTTGATGGCGCCAAAGCCAATGGCCAACGCTATAATGAGAGCAATCCATTTGCATCAGGCGAAGCAGATGCACTCACCTCAGTCTTTTTCGACTTAAGCGAAATGAGCCCTGCAGATTCTTTGTATTTTTCCTTTTATTGGCAGGCAGAAGGCTTGGGAGAAAAACCAAGCGATAATGACATACTACGCTTACAATTTCAAGACAGAAACGGCAATTGGAACACCATTTGGCAACAAAACGGAGATACTACTACGGTAATTTTCCCTTTTGAGAATGAGTTGGTAGCGCTTGAAGACACCGCTGCATTTCACGAAAACTTTGCCTTCCGTTTTCAAAGTCTTGGCAAACTTACGGGCGGCTTTGATACTTGGAATTTAGATTACATTTTCTTCCATAAAAAAGGACAGCGTATCGGTAATGATTTGGCTATGAGCGATAAGGCCACTTCCCTACTTAAAAACTATTATGCAATGCCAATGCGGCAGTTCAGACCTAATGAGTTGGCAGATACTGTTTATTCCAGTGTACAAAACAATAGCGACAGCTTGCATATTTTTGCGCCAACCCTACGCGTAAGAAACCTATATACCAACAATAATTTGGGGCAGTATGCTGTACAGGCCATTGGTAATTTTCCATTCCAGCCCGGCGATACCACATTTATTATAGATGTTCGTGAAAACATGGATTTGATTGCGCTCAAAAATAATGATATCATTCCTGCAGAGGCCGATTCCCTTAATTTAGAGTATAGCTTCTATTTTGATAGGATCCCTGCAGAGCGTTTTTACATTAACGGAGAAGAAATTAGTGAGAACCTACCTACATTCTATAATGATACACTGCGCACTCGTGTACTTCTTAAAGATTACTATGCTTACGACGATGGCGTAGCAGAGTACGTAGTGGGCATTTTCCAAAATTTTGGGCAAGTAGCTTATCGCTTTGTTTTAAATGAGCCCGATTACATCACTGCTGTAGACATGTATTTTCCACAAATTGGTGATGATTTAAGAGGGCGCTCATTTAATTTATTGGTGTGGGATAAATTGGACTTCGATAACACTGACAATGATCAAATTGCTAGCAGGTTGAGCGTGCCTTTTGTTTACCCCGATAGCATCAATGCATTTAGAAGAATTGAACTGAGAGAGCCTGTTTTTTTAGAAGATACCTTTTATGTGGGCTACGAGCAACTTAGCGACGAACCGCTGCTTGTAGGTTGGGACAAAAACACCAATACGGCCGATAACATCTTTTTTAATGTAAATGCGGCTTGGGAGCAAAATGATCAGTACAGTGGCAGCATGATGATACGCCCCGTTTTTGATCTGGAAAACCCCGTAAACACTATTGATAAAGATTTACAGACTTTGCAAAATGTAAAAGTCTACCCCAATCCTGCAACAGACTTAGTCTATATTGAAGGCGATGTGGATAGTTTTCAGCTTGTGGATATTACCGGCAAGCAAATTATCAAGGGCAATCTTAAAGGCAACAAAGAGCACTACATAACGCTTAGCCCAGAACTCTCAGGCCTCTACCTCTTAATCCTGCGTAAAAACCAAGCTGTATCTAGTAAAAAGGTTTTGGTAGATTGAAGATGTAATACAGACATCTCTTACTCAAAAATCGAAAGGCAGCTCATTATAGAAATCAGCTCTGCTTTTGGTACTTACGAGTTTACAAAGTATAAAGCAATTGATTTTTATTATATCTTATAGAAAGCATTTTTTAACCTATAAGCTCATTGGCGTATGAAAAACATACTTATAGCATTAGATTTTGATAAAACAGATTTTTTGATAAAAAAGACTATTGAGCTTTTGGATTGCGAAAGCGCTAAGATTTGGCTTTTGCATGCGGCTGCCCCTGACCCAGACTTTGTTGGTTACGAAGTAGGACCGCAATATGTAAGGGATTTAAGGGCTGAAGAACTTAGGGAAGAACATAAAACTCTACTTGATAGAGCTAATGAAATTAAAAAGGGTGGCATCGATGCTGAGGGTCTACTCATACAAGGTGCTACCGTAGAAACAATTTTAGCAGAATCAGAAAAGTTAGAGGTTGATGTAATCGTAATTGGCCATGGTGACCACAGTTTTTTGTATAATCTAATCTTTGGAGAAACTTCTGTACAAGTAGTAAAAGATACTAAGATTCCTGTAATGGTGGTTCCTTTAAATTAGGTTTATACCGGGTTTTGTTGCATTACTGCCGTTATCGATGTTCTCATATGACACCTTTTTGAACTTCTAAATCATAAGATTTATATCTTTCCCAAAAAATTAAGTCTCAGGATAAGTAACAATGTGTGGCAATACGTGTTACATCAAACAAAAACCCCTAAATCACTTACGGCCAATGGTTTGGGAGAAATAAAACCTTCTGCAAATTCAACGCCTACGTGCTTGCCAAATTCTCTTGCCCTTGCTTCTAAAAACTTCATAAAGGTAGGGGTAGAAATAAAGGTCTGATTTTTTTCCTCTTCATTTTCACCTGTAAAAAACTGCGTTTTAAAAGCCTTTACCGCTTCAATTTTCTGTTCCCAAACATCAGAGATATCCACCACGAAATCAGGCTTTATGTAATTGCTCTGTATGTAATGAAATATGCGATTTGGCCGCCATGCTTCTTGTTTTTCGCCTTGGTATTTGGTTTTTATTTTCTTTAGGCCGCTATAAAAACAAGCATCGCTTGCTAGTTGGGCAGCCCTGCCATGATCGGGATGGCGATCATCTATGGTGTTGGCCAACACAATATCTGGTTGGTACTTGCGGACAACAGAAATAAGTTTTAATTGATGTTCTTTATCGTTTTTGAAGAAGCCATCTGCAAAAGCGAGGTTTTCACGCACGGAAATGCCCATTATCTTGGAGGCTTCTACGGCTTTTTCTTTTCGGGTTTT
>CAKZMZ010000163.1 GCA_937129345.1 uncultured Thalassovita sp.
GGCCTCGCTGAAAATACCATAGTTTTCTTTTTTGCTGATCACGGTACAGGTTTGCCAAGAAGCAAAAGGGCCGCTTACGACTCTGGCTTGCAAGTGCCCCTCATCATAAAAGCCCCAGAAAAATACCAAACTATGTTAAGTATCGAACCAAATACAGTGGTTGATGATATGGTGGCTTTTGTAGATTTTGCTCCTACTATGTTGAGCATCTTAGGTTTAGATATCCCCGATTATGTGCAGGGCAAAGTATTTCTTGGGAAAGAGAAAGACAGGAAAGATTACGCATTCGGCTTTTCGGATAGAGTGGATGAAGCCTTCGAAACTACCCGAGCAGTACGAAGCAAAGAATACCTGTACATTAGAAACTACCTGCCACAGTATCCGCTCATTCAGGACAACTTCTATACCGACCAATCAGAAGTAATGCGCGCGCTGCGGACTGCTTACAGAAAAAAGAAAATTGAAGGAAATTTAAGCAATGCCCAATTGGCCATGTGGACTCCCAAAAGGCCTGTAGAAGAATTATATCATATCGCATCAGACCCTTATCAAATCAATAATTTACTTTCAGACAGTAGAGCATTGACCGAGCAAGAACAAAGTACACTCAAAGCATTGCGGCAAGCCCATAAAGAATGGGCCGTTAAAACCCATGACTCCGGCCTAATGCCAGAACCCGCCATGCATCAAATAGCAGGCGACTCCAGTATTATGCAGGCTTTGGCCAATCCAAAAAACTTTCCTGTAGAAACAGTTTGGGAAGTTAGCGAAGCCAATCGCTTGGGCGACTTGTCAAAAATTGAAGATTACCTGAACCATGCACATCCTGTGGTGAGGTATTGGGCAGCCAATGCAACCAGCAACCATGCAGCTAAAATTGAAAGCAACACTTTACTACAAAATTTACTCGATGATGAAGCACTCTACGTACGAGTTGCCGCTGCAGAAGCTTTATGCAATATGGGTAAATGCTCGGCCATGCAACAAGTCGTAGATTTATTAGAAAATGGCCCACCCATGATTCAACTTATGGCAGCAAGAGCCATCGAGTTAAAATTTGCGCAAATACCTGAGCTTCACTCAAAAATCAAAGAAATAAATGCCCAGCTGGATAAACAAACGGAAGGCCGCTGGTACGGGTACGATTTATATGCGCATTGGGCTTTAAATGAAGCTTTTCGCCTCTCTAAAGGTACATAAAACCCGCTATTAAAAAGCAGCAACAGAAAGTCAAAAATGAATTACTTATAGGGCGATAAAAAAACTCTGTTAAAAAGTTTGCAATTCCTTTCTTTTGATTAGAATTGCACCGCCATGTTGCTGCTTATCTACTATTACTACTTACCTTTCATTTGCATATTATCATAGTTTTTATATTATGAGATAAAACTTTTTCGAATTATGGTATTTAAAAGCATAAATCCGTATACAGATCAAATTATACAAGAATATCCCACTCTAACAGATGCAGAGGTAGGTTATCGTTTGGAGACAAGCGAAAAAGCCTTTCACTCTTGGAAAAGCACCTCTTTCGCACAAAGAGCTGATTTATTTATGAAAGTGGCCAAAATTCTAAGAGAGAAAAAAGAGGAGTTTGCCAGAACCATTACCTTAGAAATGGGCAAGGCCATTACCGAGGCCAAGGGAGAGGTGGAAAAATGTGCTTGGGTGTGTGAATACTATGCAGAAAATGCCGAAGATTTTTTAAAAGACGAATACATTGAGTCAGACGCCCAAAAAAGCTTTGTAAGTTACGAACCTATAGGCGCAGTACTGGCTATTATGCCTTGGAATTTTCCGTTTTGGCAGGTTTTTAGGTTTGCCGCACCTTATTTAATGGCCGGCAATGTGGGCATACTCAAACACGCACCCAATGTAAATGCCTGTTCTTTAGCCATTGAAAGTATTTTTAAAGAAGCGGGTTTTCCCGAAGGCGTATTCCAATCATTGATCATCGATGTAGATTTAGTGCCCAAAATCTTAGAAGCCGATATTGTACAAGCAGCCACACTCACAGGTAGCGAAAAAGCGGGGGCTTCCGTAGCTGCTTTGGCAGGTCAAAATATTAAAAAAACAGTGCTAGAACTGGGCGGCTCTGATCCATTTATAGTATTGCCCGATGCCGATGTGGCAAAGGCCGCACAAGTTGCCGTGCAATCGCGTATGCTCAATGCAGGGCAAAGCTGCATTGCAGCCAAAAGATTTATGGTTTTTGATTCTATAAAAGATGAATTTACTGCAAAAGTGCACCAACACATCAAAGCACTAAAAACAGGAGACCCACTTAACGAGGAAACTACCACAGGGCCTCTTGCCAGAATAGATTTGGCAGAAAACCTTAGCAGACAAGTGCAAGACACTGTAAAAAAAGGCGCTGAATTACTAATGGGAGGCCAGCAAGAAAAAGCACATTTTGAACCTGCACTTTTGGTAAAAGTACAACCTGGCATGGCCAACTTTGATGAAGAAACCTTTGGCCCTGCTGCAACCATTATTCCAGTAAAAGACGAAAAACAAGCCATTGAATATGCCAATAGGTCAGTTTATGGTTTGGGTGCCTCGTTGTGGACCTCCGACCATGAAAAAGGTATACACTTGGCGCGACAAATTAATTCTGGTGGCGTGTTCATTAATTCCCTAGTAAAATCCGATCCTAGATTACCGTTTGGGGGCATCAAAAAATCGGGCTATGGCCGCGAACTCTCACACCATGGCATAAAAGAGTTTGTAAATCTCAAAACTATTTATGTAAATTAAGGATATAATGCCTAGTTTAACATCAATCTATTTAGCCTCTATACAAAGTTATATTTGTTAGTAATAGTATTCATGTAATACAGGCAATATGGACTTCCAATATCTAACACGCAAACCAACAAAATCTAAAAGCCAATAGCTATTTGCTAAACACCCGGCTGATAGTAGTTTTTTTTTAGTTTAATATTAAGATTTTTCTATAATGAATAAAGCAGAAGAATTAATAGAAAGGAGAAAAAATGTAGTCCCTAGAGGGGTGGGCATTTTTAATCCGGCTACGGTTGGCGATGCCAATGGCGCAACAATGACAGATGCCAATGGAAAGGAATTAATAGATTTTGCAGGAGGCATTGGCGTTTTAAATGCTGGCCATTGCCCTGCACCTGTGGTAAAGGCCATACAAGAACAAGCAGAAAAGTTAATTCATGCTTGTTTTCACGTAGCTACTTATGAACCCTACGTAGCCTTGGCCGAAGAACTTGTGGCACTCTTCCCGCATGGAGAACACACCAAAGTGATGTTAACCAACACAGGCGCAGAAAGTGTAGAAAACGCAGTAAAAATTGCTAGGCAAGCTACCAACCGCCAAGCTGTTATCTGTTTTACGGGGGCTTTCCACGGCAGAACTATGATGGCCATGTCGCTAACTTCTAAAGTAGCTTATAAAAATAACTGCGGCCCTTTTGCCCCTGAGGTATATCGTTTAACCTTCCCTAATTTTTACAAAAATCACGATGGGCTTTCTGAAGAAGACTTTTGCCAAAGAGAATTGCAAAAGTTTAGAAAAGCTTTGGCCAATACAGTATCCCCACAAAATGTGGCTGCAGTAATTATCGAGCCTGTTCAAGGCGAAGGTGGTTTCCACGTAACGCCCAAAGCGTACTTGCAGGGGCTTAGAAATATCTGCGATGAGTACGGTATGTTACTCATTATAGACGAAGTACAAAGTGGCTTTTGTAGAACAGGCAAATGGGGCGCTTACCAATATTACGGCATCACTCCTGACCTTTCTACGTGGGCCAAATCTATGGGCTCAGGCATGCCAATAGGTGCTGTTATAGGCAAACAAGAAATTATGGACGCCGCTGTACCGGGCACTATTGGCGGTACTTACTTGGGCAACCCAGTATCTTGTGCTGCTGCCCTTGCCACCATTCAGTACATGAAAGACCACCGCCTCAATGAGCGCGCCATTGAAGTAGGAAAAATCGTACATGAGAGGTTTAAAAACTTACAAGAAAGATGCGATGCCATTGGAGATGTGCGAGGGCTAGGCGCCATGAACGCCATAGAGCTTGTTATGAACAGAGACCCGCAGCAACCCGATTCCGCTTTAACTGCGCAACTGGTAGAAAACTGTTTTAAAAGAGGCTTGGTCATTCTTTCAGCCGGTACTTTTAAAAATGCCATCAGAATTTTATCGCCATTGGTCATTACCAATGAAGAACTTTCGCGCGGCCTAGACATCTTAGAAGAAGAACTCCTTAAATTGACCGGCGTAAATGCCGAGCCAATAGTTTAAGCAAATAAAAATTAAGCAATAACCTAGGGTATTAAATACCCTAGGTTATTGAACTCTTTAGAGCCTGATGCATATTTTTTTTATAACAAATGCATCATGGTAAATCATACTATTTAAACTATCATTATTAATCAATGAAAACATTTTCTATAGCTGGCATTCAAATGAAAGTGCACGCCGCTTATCCTAACTTGGAAGCCATGCGATTTAAATTAAACGTACTCATGTCCATTTACCCTTGGGTAGAGATGGTCGTGTTTAGCGAACTTGCTCCTTATGGCCCGCTTACGCATCATGCCCAAGAGTTTCCCAACGACGATGAAAAGGCCTTTCAAGAAATGGCCAAAAAACATCGTATATGGCTAATTCCTGGTTCTATGTTCGAAAAGAAAGGCGGGAAAATCTATAACACCACTTCGGTCATCAACCCTCAGGGCGAAGTTGTAAAAAGATACAGTAAAATGTTCCCCTTTTTGCCTTATGAAGAAGGTGTGACCGGTGGCAACGATTTCTGTGTCTTTGATGTGCCCAACATTGGTAGATTCGGCCTATCCATTTGTTACGATATGTGGTTTCCCGAAACCTCTAGAACCCTAGCGGCCATGGGCGCAGAAGTAATATTGCATCCGACCTTAACCGGCACTATAGATCGAAATTTAGAACTTTCTATTGTAAGGGCTACCTCTGCCATAAACCAATGCTATGTAATAGACATAAATGGTCTAGAAACTGGCGGTTCTGGCAAATCTCTGATCTGCGGCCCCGACGGCGGCATCATATACCAAGCCAATCAGGTAGAAGAAAATATTCCCATAGAGATTGATTTGGAACGTGTAAAAAGAAGTCGGCAAAATGGTATACTTAGGCTAGGACAACCGCTCAAAAGCTTTAGGGACAAAGCCCACATGTTCCCTGTTTATCAAAAAGGGGCTGACTTATCTTACTTAGAATCTTTGGGACCCATTACAAAACCGACCCGAATTAAACAAATACAGGAGAGCCTAGAAAGCGAAATCCCTCCCCCTCCTAAGTCTGCATGGTACAAATTCAAAAACAAACTCACCGGTAACGATAACACAGAATCCTAAACACTAAAGTTAACATAGTATTGTAAAATTATGGGTACAGATGAATATAACGCGTCAAAGTATTTTTCCAATTATAATTTTAATATAGCACAGTGCAGAGTAGACATTTGGAATGACTTGAAAAGAAAAGCAGGTGTGCTAACAAAAAAGTTTGCAGAAGAAGAAGACATCAGCAACAAAGCATCCGAAATAAAATCGCTTTTTTCGCTGCTTACCATTATAGAACCTTATTGGGCTTACCCTGGCACTGCTAATCTGCACAAACTAAAACAGCTTTTTAAAAACCGTTCTTATATTGCTTTTCACAAGCAACTCAACGAGATTGTGAGAGAATTGGTCAGCGAATCTTACAGACGTCGTTCTCTGGACCACATGGCTAAAAAGGGCAGACGTTCTACCGAAAGAGAAATCTTCTACAAACAATACTACTACGAGGTACTTTTTGTCGACAACCTCTCTAAAGAAGGCGAGCTCGAAACACGCAACCGCATGGAAGAAGTGCGCGACCCCAATGGCAAATTTATTGATGAACTGGTGTTTGCTAACACTTTTCAAGATGCAATAA
>CAKZMZ010000164.1 GCA_937129345.1 uncultured Thalassovita sp.
GTCTTATTGGAACAGGGAGGAGAGGTTTCCCCCACCAGAAATATTTACCCTTCTAGTAGGCAAGTTTTGCTCTACGTAACTGTCCAACTCATCGGCTCTATCACTTCTCCTTTCGCTGTATCTAAGATTAGATCTTCCTTGTAAGAAGTAAAAGTCGATATTTTGAGGGACATACTTCTCAGAGTTGTCGTAACCGTGAGGCACATAATTGGCTGCATAAGGAGCTTGCACCAATCTAGAAGTAGTGATTACGCCTTTACCCAGATTATCTATTGTGTAAAACTCAGACTCTTTGAATTTGTCTGGTTTAGTTTTTTTGTAAGCCCTTCCTTTAAATTGAACTTGGCCTTCTTTGTATTGATCCTCGTAGATAAAACCAAAATATTTTTCAACTGTAGGAGAAGGATTCTCTGCAAGTTGGTCACCGTCATACTCCATTTTACCTAACATCATAGGGTCTGTGGTTTCGGTGTCATAATAAACCTCCAACTCATACATTACTTTTGGCTTAAGTACCCCTTCAGGCACTTGAACAGAAGCAACAAATGCCACTGAATCGCCATGTAACTCTAGAGGAGATGGCTTTATGGTTGATTGCCCATTCTTTGCAGACTCAATTAATGGAGTGAGAGAGTCGCAGCTTGCCAGAGCCAACAAGCTTGTAAGTAAAATAGCTGATAACGCCCGTTTGTACATATTCATAACAAATTTCTTAAGTTTAGTACTCTTTTATATAACAAAATTATTTTTATAAATTAACTATTCCAATAAAAAATTAGATTTTATGATAAAACCAACTCTTTTTGGAAATAATTATCCACAAAATCAACCTAGCGACAAATTTACACTTATATGTAATGTTTTCCTTACTAAAAGAAAAAAAATTTGATTAATTTTGAATACCCATATAACAATATGCAAGTTGGGTTGTTTGTTAATTGACTAAACAAGTAACACTCAAATACTTATCATCCAATTTTTTTATCTTACAATCTAACTAAGTTCTTTTCAAAACCTAAAATTTGCAGCATGAAAAAGATTCAAATTTTTTTCGAGAAGAAGGCTTTTGGAGTTTGTTCGTGGTTAGGAGATGTTTTGGGTATATCTACAAATGTGATAAGGCTATATTTCATCTACGCTACATTTATAGCAGTAGGCTCGCCCATTATTATTTACCTATCTCTTATGTTCTGGATGAACATTAAGAAATACATGAGAATGCGGGTATTTAAAGACAGTCTGCTTTAGGTCTTTATTTTATTGAAAGTTTTTTGACCTTTAAGAAAAAATGCCAAAACTACGCTTTTAGGATGCATCGTGTTAATTGCTGTCCTATGCTCTATGGTTTTGCGTTTTCTCCGCAGCAATTTAAGTGATTTATAAAAGTCTAAATGTGCTGAGAGCACAGCAAAAAAAGCCTTTTTTTCTCCCTGAAGAAGAAATTTTATTCCAGCCACACCATCTAGCAGCATTCTAAGGAAAATTATGGGAAGTAAACGTTCCTTAGAAAGGTTCTTAAAAAGTAAGAAAAGACCGTTGCGGAAATTGAAGTAAACTTTTCTTGGATTGTTATAGGCAAGGGTACCTCCGCCTATATGGTAAACCACACTCTCTGATACAGAAAAAATAGAATAACCTGCTAACTGCCAGCGCCAACATAAATCTATTTCTTCCATATGGGCGAAAAAATCGCTGTCAAAACCTCCAAATTCTTTAAATACATCTGTTCTGATGCACATACAAGCACCGCTTGCCCAAAACACTTGCATATTTTTATCATACTGACCCTTGTCTTCTTCAACAAAATCAAAAACGCGGCCTCTACAAAAAGGGTAGCCCAAATAATCGATAAACCCCCCTGCTGCGCCTGCATACTCAAAATGTTTTTTTTGATGGTAGGATTTTATTTTAGGTTGGCAAGCCGCTATTGTGGTGTCTCCTTCTAAACAGTCAATTAATGGGGCAAGCCAATTCTCCGTAACCTCCACATCTGAGTTGAGCAATACAGTGTATTTGGTCTCGATTTGTTTTAAAGCCTCATTGTACCCTTTGCAAAACCCAAAATTTTCTTCTAGACAGATCACTTTTACATCAGTGTGTGCTTTCTTGAGATAGGCCACTGAGGTATCCGATGAGGCATTGTCTGCTACGACCAACTGAGCATTGCCACTGTGTTGTTTTAAAACAGGTACAAAGCGCTCTAAAAGGTCGCGCGTGTTGTAATTCAGAATAACTACCGATACGCTTGAAAAATCTGCCAAAACTTTATGGATATAAAAATGCCTTTAGTCTCAAACATCACATGCATTGACTAAAGGCATCCTAAAGAAATATTTTTTTTCTACATATTGCCGAAATCCATACCGGGAATGTTTGGCAAAAAGCCTTCCGTTGATTTTTTCAACTCTTCTTTTGCTTTTACCTCAACATCTTCTAAAGCCTTGTTTACAGCTGCAATTATCAAATCTTGCATCATCTCTTTGTCGTCAGGCTTAATCAAATCATTATCAATTTCTAGATTGACCACTTGCTTTTTACCGTTTACGGTAGCTTTTACCATACCACCGCCAGATTCGGCCGTTTCAGTAATGTTGACCAATCCTTCTTGGGCTTCTTGTATTTTTGACTGGACCTCTTTCATTTTGCCCAGCATTTTCATCATATCCATAATTTTTTATTTGTTTAAATGATATAAATTGTGAAGACAGATGATCAAGCAACGCGAAGTTTATGAGCATCCACAGCATTTTCAAATTGCTCTTTTACAAACTCATAATCTATGGTTAATTCTTTTACACTGTCATCAGAAGGCAAGTCGTACATAGGCTCAAGCATAATAGCCTCGCAAATTGATCTTAAACCTCTTGCGCCTAAACTGAACTCCACTGCTTTGTCTACTATGAAACCCAAAGCCTCTTCAGTAAACTTTACCTCAATCTCTTCCATTTCAAATAGTTTGATGTACTGTTTAATGATAGAGTTTTTAGGTTGGGTAAGTATTTGCCTTAAAGCATCTTTAGAAAGTGGATTTAAGTGAGCAACCACCGGCAGCCTGCCTATCAATTCTGGAATGAGACCAAATGCCTTCAAATCCTGACTAGAAACATATTGCAGTAAATTTTCAGAATCTACCTCTTTGTCTTTTTCGTTTTCTCCTACAAAACCAACAGGCCTTGTGTTAAGCCTAGAAGCCACTCTTTTTTGTATACCATCAAAAGCACCTCCGCATATAAACAAAATATTTTCAGTATTGACTGCTATCATTTTTTGCTCTGGATGCTTTCGGCCTCCTTGAGGTGGTACGTTTACCACCGATCCTTCCAAAAGTTTAAGTAGTGCCTGCTGCACTCCCTCACCACTTACATCTCTAGTAATTGATGGATTGTCAGATTTACGGGCTATCTTATCTATTTCATCTATATAAACAATGCCCATCTCTGCAGACTCTTTATCGTAATCTGCGGCTTGCAATAACCTTGTTAAAATGGTCTCTACATCTTCTCCCACATAACCTGCCTCTGTTATTACGGTAGCATCCGCAATGCAGAAAGGGACCTGTAAAATCTTAGCCATGGTTTTTGCCAGTAGGGTTTTTCCTGTACCCGTCTCCCCTACCATAATAATATTCGACTTCTCTATGCTCACGCCATCTTTACTTTGCTTTTGCATGAGCCTTTTGTAATGATTATAAACCGCAACAGAAAGTACTTTCTTAGCTTTTTCTTGACCTATGATGTATTCGTCAAGATGCTTTTTCATATCTGCCGGCTTGATCAGTTTAAAAACTGGCTGACCTGAATTCTTAGGTTTTCTTTCCTCGTTAAGGATGCGCCAAGTCTGTTCTATACACTTGTTACAAATGTGCGCATTTAAGCCTGATACCATTAATTCTACCTGGTCTTTTCTAGCCCCGCAAAATGAGCAGACGACATCTTTCATATATTATCTTATTTTGGAACTTATTGCTAAAACCCTATAATGAAGCCTGAAAGTATATTTCAGGCCTCACTTCTTTAGTTAGATTAACATTAAAAACTTTACAAGGTTATTTATTTTTATCGGCATGATGGGCCAAAACTTCATCTATCAATCCATATTCCTGAGCTTCTTTGGCTGTCATCCAGAAATCTCTGTCAGAATCCTCCCAAACTTTTTCATAAGTCTGATTACTGTGTTTGGCTATTATTTCATAAAGTTCTTTCTTCATTTTTTGGATTTCCTTAGCGGTAATTTCTACATCTGAGGCTTGGCCACCTGCACCGCCCATAGGTTGGTGGATCATCACTCTCGAATGAGGCAGGGCCGTTCTTTTGCCCTTAGTACCTGCACATAGCAATACTGCGCCCATTGAAGCCGCCATACTTGTACAAATGGTAGCTACTTCTGGCTTTACATAGTGCATGGTATCGTAAATTCCTAGACCTGCATATACAGAACCTCCAGGGCTATTTATATAAATCAATATATCTTTCTTAGCATCTAAAGACTCTAAAAAGAGCAACTGAGCCACTATTACATTAGAAACGTAATCATCTATTGGCGTACCTAGAAAGATAATCCTATCGGCAATTAATCTAGTAAAGATGTCTATCGCACTAAATCTTCTTTCTCTCTCCTCAATTACGTGGGTAGTAAGGTTTTGGAACGACTGATGGTGGTTCATATACTGGTCAAGAGCAAGACCGTTCATGCCCATACCATTTACTGCAAAGTTTCTGAATTCGTCTCGTAATATCATCTTGGAATTTATTATTTGAAATTATATGTAATCTATGTGTTTCAAAAGTATTGCTAAAATAAAAAAGCTGACAGATAGTCAGGAAAGTTAAAAAAAATCCTTTGAATATGCCCCTAAATATAATGCAAACTCCAAGATTTAAAGCAATTTCAATGTGAGCTTGTTTTATTTTTTTAAAGATATTTCTCTGCCTGTAATTACTACGGGGGCTTCTGTTCTGCCTTTTTCGTTGCCGTTTTCTAAATTAAGGACCCCCCGCGGACACACTGAAGAACAAACACCACAACCTACGCAAGAAGCACGTACAATGTTCTGTCCTCTTTGTGCGTACCACCTTACATCTATGCCCATTTCGCAATAGGTAGAGCAGTTGCCACAAGAAATACATTGCCCGCCATTGGTCGTGATCCTAAACCTCGATTTAAAGCGCTGTACAATACCTAAATAGGCAGCCAAAGGACAGCCAAACCTACACCAGACCCTGTTGCCCATGAACGGATAAAAACCCGTACCTACAACACCCGCAAAACCTGCTCCTATCCACGCCCCATAAGTCTCTCTTATAGTATAAGTACTAACTCCAAACAAAGAACCCGAACCAGTAAAATAGGTATAAAGCACACCAATAGTCATGACCACGGCAAAGAACAAAACGCCATGCACAGAAAAGCGCTCTATTTTCCATGCCTTAAGAGATTTATCGGACAGCTGACGGTAAGGATCGCCCAAAGTTTCTGCCAGACCACCACAACCACAGACCCAAGAGCAATACCAACGCTTGCCATAGAAATAAACAAAAACAGGCACACCTACTATAATCAATGCAATGCCCCAAACCAGCATAAAAATACCCAGCCCTCCGCTCTGTAACAGTGTATTCAGTTCGTTATCGAAAAAGAAATCGTAATCCAACGGCCAAATATTCTTGAAATCGTAGTAAGGTTGGTTAAGCCTCAGTAGGATTTCGGGAATCAAAAATGCAAAAGCGGTCTGGAAAAACATGACAGAGAACGTACGTAATATCTGATACTTACTATGCCTGTATTTGTACAGCATACGTACACCCATGACCAAGATGCAAAGCGTGTAGATGAAGCCGTACAAGAAAAACCTGCCGCCATCAGAGTTCTTGATCAGCTGACTTATTGGGTCGACCATTACGATCCAAGTCTGCATATACTCAGGATAGTA
>CAKZMZ010000165.1 GCA_937129345.1 uncultured Thalassovita sp.
ATTCTGTTGATAGAGTATTGATGCCACCGCAAAATTCTGTAGTACAGCTTGTTACTGAAGATGATGATTTAACCATTGCACAAGCTGCCATTGAGAAAGCAGGATTAGTAAGTACTTTAAACGGTGACGGGCCTTTCACAATATTTGTTCCTACAGATTATGCATTCAATATATTATTTGAAGAATTAGGTTTAAACGGTATTGATGAAATTTCATCTACTGAATTAGCCAATATTTTGCAGTATCACGCAATTGAATCGAGAAGTTTTTCAACTGATTTAGAAGCAGGTATGCAACCTACTACTTTGGAGGGAGAAAGCTTTAGAGTATTGTTTGATTTTAACATTTTCTTAATTGATGAAAATGATACAAATGACAATGCGAGAATTGTTCAAGACAACAAACTCGGTACAAATGGTGTGATTCACAAAATTAACAGAGTATTACTATCAGAATGATTTTTTTATCTACAAAAGAATTAACTACTGAGTAAATTCTTAAACTAGGTTAGCTTAAGAATGAGCACTAATCCTAATTCAAGTTAGCCTTATCGGGTAGACAATAATATAAATTGCCCGAAATACTGAACTTAAATTAAGTTTAGTAAAAACACATTACCAGGCAAGTACATAGTAGTTAAATTCTTCATCATACATGTTTACTAAATGTATTTGCCGGTAATTTTTTTTAACAATAGCAAAAAACAATATATAATTATGAAAATATTAAGCGCAACACTATTAAGTTTATTATTCTTATTCTCATGTACATCAACTGAAAATATAGTTGTAGAATCAGATAAGAGATTAGATACAAATTTTAATGAATTTAAAACATTTAAGTGGGCATCGCATGCTGCAAATGCAGATACTGAATTTTTCTCTGGCGATCAAATTTTAAAAGAGGAAATGAGAGACGCAATTATGTATGAGATGAAGGCAAAAGGTTATCAGTACGATAGCAATGATCCTGATTTAATCGTAAATTTTAGAGCATTTGAAGATGATACTGAATATATTGGTTACACAGAAGTATATAAAGATGATGAGTATTGGTCAGGTATGGAAATGAGAAAAGAAATGATTGGATTAGTGCCTGATGCAGAGGTAAGAAATTCTGATGATAAAAAAATATATTATTTAAAAGAAGGTACTATCTTAATTGATATTTTAAATGCTGAAACCTCAGAACTTGTATGGACAGGTTATGCGTCAGGTATTTATGACGGAAACCCACTAAAAACAAGTGATAGAAGAAAAATTGGTGATGCTGTAGCTAAGATTTTCGAAGAATATGACTACAGAGGAACTCAACTGTAAGCCTAAGGTAAGTATTTGAAATAATTTAGGTTAAACAAAAACACACATGTTTCTATTAAGCATGTGTGTTTTTTTGTGTTTTAAAATAGAAAATGATTGAAATGGAAAGCAAAGTAAAAGTTGTAAACAACATTGAGATACCTGCACTTGGCTTAGGTACTTTTAAATTATTGGGAGATTTATGCGTAGAAGCCATCAAGGACGCGCTAGACATTGGCTACAGACACATAGACACTGCGCAATTTTATGGCAATGAAGAAGAGGTAGGTACTGGCATTAAGAAATCTACAGTAAGCAGAAATGATATCTGGTTGACCACCAAAGTATGGCACGACAGCCTTTCTGCCGCAGACCTTACCAAAACCTTTGAAGATTCCCTAAAAAAATTAAAGACCGATTATGTAGACTTGTTACTGATCCATTGGCCTAGCACCACGGGCGTACCTCTCGAAGAAAGCCTTGAGGCCATGACCAAACTAAAAGAAGCAGGCAAGGCCGCAAATATAGGTGTGAGCAATTTTCCTCCGGCTATGTTTGAGCAAGCTATGGAGTTAGCAAATATTGTTTGCAACCAAGTAGAATACCATCCCTTTCTATCTCAAGATACTTTATTGAAAATGGCGGTAGAAAGCAACATGTTTTTTACGGCCTATTCGCCCATTGGGCAAGGAGAAGTCTTTAAAAATGACTTGTTGGTCAACATTGCAGAAAAGTACAATAAGAATGCTGCACAAGTGGCTCTAAGATGGTTGTTGCAGCAAGGTAACGTGTTGGCAATTCCAAGGTCTTCTAAGCACGAAAACAGGAAATCTAATTTTGATGTGTTCGATTTTGAGTTGAACGAAGAGGAAATGGCACAAATCTTTAAAATATCCTCTGTAACTCAAAAGAGAATGGTCAATCCAGATTTTGCACCGGCTTGGTAAAGGTGAGCGCTGCTGTTAGTACAGCGTAAGTTAATGCTGAGTACTTTTTAATAAGACTTTGATAGCATTATCAATGTAGATAAAAGCTAAGAGCTAAAAAAAGGGAAATGGTCAAAAACCACTTCCCTTAAATTTAATTAGAGCAAAACTTAGATTTCTAGATAATACGAATCAAAATCGCTAAACTCATCTAAGTCTATAGAACCACTGTTATCGTAATCCCACCTTTTAAATACGTTTTCGGCAAGCTCATTTTCCGATAGCATGTCGTCATCGTCTAAATTCCAATCTTCGTAAAATTTAGAAGGATACAAGGCATCATAAAATTCGCTATAGGCCAAGACACCATCATCATTGGCATCAATTACGGCAAAGTCTTCAACTATGTAATTGCCATAGTGGTAATCAAAACCCATAATGTACTCTTCTTTGGTCAGCTTCTCATCTTCGTTGGTATCCCAAATATCATACACTGTAACAAAAAAGTCTTCGTCGTCTAATGCTTGGTCGTTATTGCTATCCCATTCATTGTAGTAATGAGTGGTAAAAACTTTCTTAAATTCATTCATCTCCACTAGGTAGTCGTTGTTTAGGTCAAAGTCGCCATAGGTTAGGTTTTCTTCTTGGTTACAAGACTGAGCCGTAAAGAGTAGCAATAAACCAATTGCTAAAAACTTTTCTTTGTAATGTTTCATTTCTTTATCTTTTATTTCCTAAATCAATCTATTGGGTTGTTTTTAAATAGCATTGTACCACTACATGTACGGCAAAGTAGATACGATTCAAAAATCATTTATACATGCCGTAATGCAGGGTTGCTTAGAATTCACAATGTTTCGTTGGAGGTGGTTAGATATTCATGTAATAGTTATTATAAGCTTGGTACTCACCTACGCTTATAAAGTTGCTGTCATCAATATCCCACAGGTTAAAAATCATTCTCGATAGCTCAAATTCATTGAGCTTTTCATCTTTGTTCATGTCCCAAGTCTCAAAAATGGGCATGTCTTCTACATAAGCAATGTATTCTTTAAAGTTGAGCATACCGTCGCCGTCGGTATCTATGGCAAAATATTCAATGTCTACAAAATCTGCATAGTTGTTTTCAAAACCCTCGTGCCACTCAGTATCTGAGATGAGATTGTCATTATCAATATCCCAAACAACATATATTTTACTGAGGAAATCTTCTTTGTTTACGATGCCATTATTGTCCTTGTCCCAGTCGTTGTAGAAATTTTGGGTGTACATTTCGTGAAACTCATACCTGGAAATCAGGTTGTTGCTGTTGGCATCCCACTGCTGAAAAGTCAGCGAAGGCTGAAACACTAAAAATGAAAGTATGAATAATTTTAAATATAGCATAAGTCAAAAAATTTAATTTCATGTTGATTTCCATATACTTATCTAAAATTCCTTGCCACACTTGCTAGAGGGTATTTAAGCCTTAAAATGGGTAAAATAGGCCTTGTTTCATACGCTAAAACTTTTTTATAGTGGCAATTTTTCACACCAATGTGTAAATAAATACATAGTTTTATTTCATCATAAAAAAAGACACAACCCCAAAAAGATTGTGTCTTGTCATTTAACCACGAAGGAACATGACTTATTTATAGACTTTCTATGTATTCTATAACTTTAGATTTGGTTTCTCCAGTTTTCTGCTGAATTTTTCCTACCAATTCATCAGCTCTACCTTCTTCTACTTTCATATCGTCATCAGTCAAAAAACCGTATTTCTTTTTTAATTTTCCTTTCACTTCTGACCAGTTTCCTTTCAATTTCAATTCTGTGCTCGTGTCGCTCATTTTTCTATAATTTTATATTTATAAAATATTTATTATATACAGTGGAAAACTCGTGCCAAGAAATCTTACTGCCTGTCTAGAGGCTTTAAGCTAATTTTAGCCTGTAAATCTCCACTTGTTCTGTAGAATTTTACAGACAACTTTTAAGATTGCTGAGTAATTTTATACTCACAATTTCAGTCAAAATAAGCAGCAATTTCTTCTTTGATGTTTTCAAATTGAGATTTATCGCCTTTAGCCCCTAAGTAAATCTCCTTTGCTTTAGACTTGGTAAAGCCCCAAGCGTTTTCTAAGGTAATGTTGGGTGGTAAAGTCAATTCTCCCGGACTCACTCTCGCATCTATCAAGAATGGTTTTTTAGACTTGGAAGCACTTTCTAGGGCACTTTCTATTTCGTAAGCTTCTTCTACTCTAATTCCTCTGCCACCGCAAAGCTCTGCAAAAGCTGCAAAATCAGGGTTTTCTAGCGAAAGGGCTTCGTCGTGTCTTGGCAGGCCAGCTTCTTCCATCTCCATTTTCACAAAACTCAATTCGCTATTATTAAATACGATAATCTTGATTGGTAAATCGTATCGAGCTGCAGTGATCATAGAGTTTAATGACATGCCAAAAGCACCATCGCCAACCAATACCCAAACTTCTCTGTTTCTATCGAGCATTTGTGCACCAATGGCCGCGGGCACACTATAAGCCATGGAGCCATGATTAAAAGAACTCAACATCCTCCTTTTCCCATTAAATATAAGATGTCTGGCCGCCCACACTGTAGCTTCGCCAACATCTACTGTAAATATGGCGTCTGACGAAGCCCTATCATTTATCATCCTCGCTACGATTTGCGGGTGCAAAGGTATGCGGTCGCGTTCTTCTTTGGCATCTTTATCCATTTGTGCACGCCATTTTAAAAAGTCTTCCCGCATCTTTACCATAAAAGAATGTTTGTTTTTCTCCTTGGTAAGAATGTTCAGTTTTTTTACTGTCGGTTTAATACCTCCGAGCAGACCAATATCTACATGGGTTCTGTTACCTATGTTACCCGCCCTAACATCCACTTGTATTACCTTAGTATTTTCAGGTAAAAAGTTACTGTAGGGAAAATCTGTGCCCAACATAATGAGCAAATCACAGTCGTTTACCGCTTTATAACCCGATGGATTACCTATTAGGCCTGTTAGTCCGACCACATATTTAAGGTCTGCATCAAATATGTCCATAGATTTTAAGGTATGCGCTATTGGAGCATTTAATTTATCGGCCAATTGTACCACCTCAGCTTTGGCATTTTTGCAGCCTTCTCCGGCCAAAATGGTAATATTTTCTGATTCATCTATAAGCTCCACAGCTTCTTTAATAGCGCTAGGGCTAGGGGTGAGCTCACTCTTAAAATTTAGTGAGGTATCTTCAAACTCCCTGCTTGTGGCTTTGCTCGTTGTGATGTCTACTGGTATCTCAATACGGCAAACAGCCCTTTCTTGGCGGGCTATCCTAATGGCCTTTTGTATGACTCTTGGCGCCTGCTCTGCAGAGTGTACAACAGCTTGGTACTCGCAAACATCGTCGTATATTTTCTTAAGGTCTACTTCTTGAAAATAATTAGAACCAATTTGGTCGGTGGATACTTGACCACTTATGGCCAATACAGGTACGCGTTCTTTTTTTGCATTGTACAAGCCATTGATCAAATGTAGTGCTCCGGGACCCACAGTACCTGCACAAACAGCAATGTCTCCACTTAAAGCTGCTTGGGCAGAAGCGGCAAAAGCGCCCACTTCTTCATGTCTCACTGAAATCCATTCTAAGTCATTGTCTTTTCTTATTGAATCTACAACAGCGTTAAGTGCATCGCCGGTTACGCCAAACACCTGCTTAACTCCTGTTTGCTTCAATATTTCTATTAATTGGTCTGATACTTTATATTCCATAAAAATTAATTTGTTAAATTCCGAAAGAAGATACTGCAAAATCTTACCCTAAAATATATGAGGGCTTATAGCGATAAAATAAGCTTAAATTCGCCAAAAACAGCTTTCTAATAATGGAAAAGCCTACACAAGACCTTGCAAAAGTGTAGACTTTTATACCCATTCAATTAATAGCACTTAATTGGGAAAAAACTCAAAACCTCTCTACCGCACTATTAAGTAGTGTTTTTCTTCAATCTCTTAGTTTAGGGTTTTCTGGCATCATTCTCACATAACTAAGGGTGTAATTAGATGCACAATTATATTGTGTAATTGGCGCAATGCACGCAATGCAATTGATGTAATACAACTATTTACACGAAATGGTACGGGTCGCATAAAGTCCTTTACCTAATTTAATTTATTTTTTAAATGATATGATGTTGAAGAACACTATTAAATATCTTTTAGGATTGATTGCCATCTTCGCATTAAAGGGTTGTGAAAACTATACAAAAAGTTATGAGTTGCTGCGCTTCCCTCAAATCAACATCGATTTGGGCGAACGACAATTTGCAACTGGTGAATATGATATAAGCTACCTAGGAACGGTAGTCGCCTTTCCAGACTCTCTTTCTACAGAATCAGACCAATTTCATAGGTATGTAATCAATGCATTTTTGTCAGAAGATGAAAATGAACGGCTTGAAATAACTATAGATGTGAGCGATCGAGAAATTCCTATAGGCACTTTTAATGATGCTTATCAGGGTAAGGGCATTCTAAATAATGTAAGCTTGATTTTACGAGATAGAGAAAACCCTAGCAACAACGCTTACACGTCTTTTAAGTTAGTGGAAGAAGCTTTACCCAGAGTATTTGTTGTGGAAAACAAAAATGAGGAAGAATCGCTCATAAGGGGCGAATTTGAAGCTAGAGTGGTAGAAAGAATCACGAACGATGTTTTTACCATTGAAGGAAAATTTAATGATATTAATTACGAAGAAGAATAAACCATGAGAAATAATACCAAATTGATTATAGTAAGTCTTTTGTGTATTCTTACTTTATCTGCTTACGGGCAAGATGTAATTGTAAGGAAAAACGGCTTGCTTATACAGGCTGATGTGAGAGAAATTGGTTTAGAAGTAATAAAATACAGAAAGGCTTCAGACCCTGAAGGACCTCTTTACAGTATGTATAGAGAAAACATCTATGCCATTGTACACGACAATGGAGATAAGGACTATTTTTCTAAACCAGATGAGACTACTTTTACTTCGCCACCTGCAAATAAAGAAGAAAAAAAAAATAAGCTTTTTGAAAAGATTACCGAAAGCAGCTATCTGTTCAACAGTTTTTCTATCTCGATTGGTGCGGGAGTAATGGAGTCTTACAGCGAAGTGGCAAATACTGAGTCAGTATCTAACAAAAGCCAAAATTTACCCAATATCCATATTCGCGGATTTACAAGTTTGTTCAAAAATTTTGAGATGGGCTTGCAACTCTCATTTGGGAAATATGAATACGACGAGGCCTCTAGAAATGATTATGACAATACGCTAATTTCAAATAATGTCTCAGAAAAAATCCTTTCGGCTACGTTGGCCGGCAGGTACACGCTAAACAGTAAGGACTTTAAACCTTATGGCATTATGGGCATAGGCTTTAATCGGTCTAGGATTGATTCCCAAATCAATTTTGTAATGGCTGAGCAAAACGCCCTATCAGTAGGTTCCTCCAACCTAATTTATAATGCCGCATTTTTAGCTAGAGTAGGCGCCAAGTTAAAAATACTAGATCAAGCCTCACTTTATGGAGATATTGGTACAGGCATCAACCTTTTACAATTTGGTGCTGAGTGGAAGATTAAATAAAAATCAATGAAAAAAATATATCAATTACTAATATGTATGGTTTGCTTAAGCACTGCTGTTTTGGCACAAAATACATTTACCGAAAAAGAGATTGAGGAATTTGTAGAAAACAATCCTGAGTACTGCGACTGCGATACCAAGAAAAAATCTGTGGTAGCTGCTTCGCTTCTTCCAGAAAACGGTAAAGTGACTTTTATGCTGTCAGGAGGTATCAATTACATGTATGGTACGGAGAATACCGACAATACCTCTTTTCAAGAAGATTATTCTTCTTGGTTTGGAGAGGTAATGCTGGGATACCGGTACTATGGCAGAAGAGAAAGCGGTGGGAGTACATTGGCGATTTTTGGTACAGCGGGTAACACCTCGGGCAAAGCATTGCAAAGAATGGTAAGTAGCAGTTCCATAGACGCTGAATTAGAAGCAGAACGCGACAATTACTTCTTGAACTTAGAAGCAGGCGTTGTTTTATTACAAGCATTAAGGGTTAGTACTGGTATTGGTACGCAGCGCTACTATTTGACTGAAGGTAGCAGAGAACGCCTTTCTTATTTTTCAACCACAGCAGGTTTGCGCATTGGTCCAGAAAATTTCAAAATTATGCCTGCCCTTAATCTGATGTATGGTAGAGATTTGTCCACTACCATTTACAGACCGCAATTACAGATAGGCATCCAATTTTAATGAGGAGATGGAAGAATTAGTAGTAAACTGGGAGAACCAATTATGGATTTTACTCGATATTTTTATTGCAGTATTGCTTTCGGCCGCCATTGGGCAAGAACGCGAACATCATGACAAACCCGCTGGTTTAAGAACTAATATGATTGTGGCTGGGGCTACTTGTTTTTTTGTGTCCATTTCAACAAGCATCAATACTTTCTTTGTGGAGGCCAGTTTAGGAGGTAATGTAAATATTGACACAGATCCTATTAGGGTTTTACAGGCTATACTTATTGGCATCAGCTTTATCGGGGCAGGCACTATTTTAAAATCTGAAGACGGTGAGAAAATAAGGTATCTTACCACGGCAGCCACCTTGCTATTTTCTTCTAGTGTAGGTGTAGCCGTAGCGCTTCATGCCTATATTTTGGCCACAGGTTTGGCCATTATTTCAATCATCATCAATTTGCTCATTAAGAAAATGGTAGGTCTATTCTAACTACTTTTTTAAGGTAATACTGAGTGTACTGACCACTATACTTTTTTCGGAAATCTTTTAGCAAGTCTTATAAAGGTAGTCCCTTTTTTTTAAGTGAAACAATTATTCAATTAAGTATAAACTCATGTTTTTTACAATAAAATTAATTCTGATTATATTAGGTATATATTTGATAATCAGAGGTATACAAAAGAAAAGCAATGCGCATAAAGCAATTGGAGCAGGTACGGTCATAGTATCTTTATTGGCTTTTTGGTTTTTAGATTTCTGGGGAGAAAAACTTTGGTTCGATGCCCTAGGCTACAATAAAAGGTTTTGGACAGTAGTGTTTACGAAAGCAGGCTTTGTAGTAGGAGGGGGGCTTTTTGCAGGCTTGTTTACAATGCTTTTGCTAAGCTCTATTCCTAAAAGTAGAAAAGGCGTAAAATGGCTTGGCGTTTTGGCCAGTATTTTTATTGGAGCCCTTTGGGGTTTTGCCAACTGGAATACCTTTTTAAAATTTTGGTTTAGCGTAGAGGGTAAAATGGCCGATCCAATTTTTCAGTTAAATGAAGCTTTCTATTTATTTGATTTACCCTTTTACGATCAAGTGGTAGGTATTTTCCAATTTTTGTCCTATTTAGCATTGGCGGTTTCTTTTGTGGCCTTGTTTGTGGTGTACGAAGATAAAAGCAACATCAAATTTGGCAAACCTTCTATAGAGTTTGAAAAGAAACATTTTACCTCTTTATTTGTAAGTGCTGGAGTAATTTTACTGCTATGGGCAGTAGGTTATTACTTAGATAGATTCCGCCTCATGTACTCTGACTATGGCGTAGTAAACGGCCCGGGCAGTACAGACTTACAAATCAAATTACCCATCTTAAACATTGCCACCGGCCTCACCATCATACTTTCTATAGTTTTGTTTGTGCCTAAATTGCGCAATTACTTTCTCATGCTTATTGGTAGAAGAGAAGATATTATGGCTCGATTTTACCTGAGCATCGTGTATGTATTTGTGCTTTCGGGTTTAATTTATGTTTTGGGCCTTGGCGCTGTGCCTTATCTTTTTCAGCAGTACCGTGTAGAACCCAATGAGATTACTTTCGAAAAAGAATATATCAAAAACAACATCGCATTTACCAAAAATGCTTTTAACCTAGGTAGTGTAGAAGAAAAGGAATTTAAGGCGGAAGAGCGTTTCTCAAGAAACTTGGTGGAAGAAAATCAATCCATTTTTGATAATATTAGACTATGGGATTGGCGCGCTTTGGATGCTGTACTCAAACAGTTTCAAGAAATAAGGCTTTATTATGAGTTTAAGGATGTAGACATAGACCGCTATCGCTACAATGGTGAGTATAAGCAAGTAATGGTATCTGCTAGAGAAATGGAAGTAGAAAACCTACCTGAGAACAGCCAAACCTTTGTAAACAAGCGCTTTAAATATACACATGGTCATGGTATGGCACTTTCAACCGTATCAGATTTTACTGAGGAAGGACTGCCCAACTTTTTAGTGAAAGACATTCCACCCAAAACTAAATTTGAGCAATTAGCGGTTGATAAGCCCCAAATTTACTATGGCGAACTTACCGACGATTATGTAATAGTCAATAGCTCTGAAAAAGAGTTTGATTACCCGAGCGGCGACAAAAATATCTATACTTCATACGAAGGTGAAGGTGGCGTAGGCATCAGTAATTTCTTTAGGAAACTGGTATATTCTTACAAATTGGGCGGTACACAATTGTTGCTATCTTCTTATCCTGATAAGGAGAGCAGGATTATGTACAAACGTGAAATCACCAACAGGATAAAAACCTTAGCGCCTTTCTTAAAATTAGACAATGACCCATACATTGTTAATGCCGATGGGGAATTGTATTGGATGGTAGATGCTTATACGACTTCTAGTTATTATCCTTATTCAGAGCCTTTTCCGAGAACCGAACGAATTGAATACAAAAAAGGGGAAGTGGAAAGCGAATTAAGAATCAGGCACGATCGTTTTGCAGGCGTCAATTACATTAGAAATTCTGTGAAGGTAGCGGTAAATGCTTATAATGGTGAGGTTGACTTTTACATTTTTGATGATAATGACCCGATTATACAAGTTTGGAATCGCATATTCCCCGATTTGTTCCAGACCAGGGCAGATATGCCGCAATCTTTAGAAAACCACATTAGGTATCCTGCAGATTTACTATTGATACAAGGTCTGGTTTTCTCCAAATACCACATGGAAGACCCTGAGGTTTTTTACAATCAAGAGGATTTGTGGATCAGGGCCACAGAGAAGTATTACAGCGACATCATTCCTGTAGAGCCCTATTATATTATGTGGGAACTACCCGATGCTAACCAGTCAGAATTTTCTTTGATTTTACCTTTTACTCCAAAAAACAGGCAGGTACTGATCGGGTGGATTGCAGGTTTGTGCGACCCTGAAAATTACGGTAGGCTTATGGCTTACAATTTCCCTAAAGAAAAGAGGGTATTGGGTACGCAGCAGGTAGAGACTAAAATTGATCAAGACAGCTATTTGTCAGGGCAGCTCTCTCTTTGGGACCAACGCGGTTCTGAGGTGATACGAGGTAACGTGTTGGCCATACCTATTGGCAATACGCTCATTTATGTAGAGCCCATTTATTTGCAGGCCGAAACAGCGGCCTATCCAGAATTAAGGTTGGTTTGTGTAATGCATGGAGATAAATTGAGCTATGCCGAAACTTTTGATGAGGCACTCAAAGGCATTTTTGATGATACCCGAGATCAACCGGTCATAGCAGGTGGCGAACAATCGATTCCGAAGATAGATACCAATATTGAGAACACCATTAAACAAGCCAACGAGGCTTTTAATAATTACCTGAACGCCACGGGTGATGGTAATTTTAATGAGGCTTCTGAAGAGTTAAAGCGTTTGAAGTCTTTGCTAGAGCGCCTTTCGAACAAATATGAAAAGCCGTCCTCAGAAATCTAATGAAGTCTATTCTTGATTGACTGATGCTCCTGCCATAAATTTAGAGGTAGGAGCATTTTATTTATCTAAAAATGAAAACTAAAAGGTTTGGTTCTAATTATCATTTTATTCTTGGTTTCAGTATTGGTCATTGCTATAGCGGGTACCAAACTGAGTAAAGTAGCTGACCAACTGGCAGATATTACCGGTTTGGGCGAAGCCATTTTTGGTGCCATATTTTTAGGGAGTGTGACCTCGCTGCCGGGCATTATTACCTCCGTGGTTTCTGCTTATGAGGGTTTTCCACGTTTGGCAATGAGCAATGCCATTGGCGGGGTAGCAGCCCAAACCTTATTTTTATCTATTGCAGATATTTCATATCCTAAAATAAACTTAGAGCATGCTGCGGCTTCCTTTGCTAACTTAATGCAAGGGGTACTTTTGGTTGTACTTTTTGCCTTTGTACTTGTAGGTATGTCTGGCCCTGAGCTTACCTTTTGGCATATCCACCCTTTTTCTTTTCTATTATTGATGTTTTACATATTAGGTATGAGGCTGATCTCACGGGCCAAAGATTATCCTATGTGGAACCCGAAAGAAACCAAAGAAACTGTGCAGGATGTCCCTGATGATAAAAACATCAAACACCTTAATAAAAAGAAAGTGATTGCTAAATTTTTATTCTTGGCATTAATGGTCTCTGCGGCAGGGTTTACTGTAGCAAAAACAGGCATACAAATCGCTGAGCGCACAGGTTTGTCAGAAAGTTTTGTGGGTAGTATGCTTACAGCTGTAGCCACTTCTCTGCCCGAGTTGATTGTATCGCTTGCTTCAATTAGGCAACGAGCGCTTACTTTGGCTGTGAGCAACATCATAGGGGGCAATTCATTTGATGTATTGTTCGTAGCTTTCTCTGATTTCGCCTATTTGGATGGGAGTATTTACCATGCTGTTACCAACGAGCAACTTTTTACCATTGCACTTACCATGCTAATGACGGGCATCTTATTGCTAGGCTTATTACATCGAGAAAAAAGGGGTATCGCTCAAATAGGATGGGAGAGCTTTTTGGTAATACTATTTTACATATTAGGCAATGCTTACCTGTTTTTTATGTAAGAAAATTCCTGTCGTCTAGGTTCCTCCTAATTTTTATCCAATGACTGTAGAACTCTTGAGATTTTATTTCAAGCAAACGATCTAAAACCAGTAAACATCAGTATAGATTAAAGTTGATTGCATAGTATATTGCCGCTAAATCCATACTTTAAAAGCTATGCGCAACTTGATCAAAAAACTATTTTTTTCTAGTATCCTTCTTTTGCTGTTTGCCTGTTCAAACAATCAGCCAGCGGCTATTCAACCTAATTCGCTTACCTGTGAGTATTTGCCAGATTCGTCGGTTGTAGATGTATCCAACCCTAGGTTGGCTTGGGTCAATGAGGCTGTAAACCAAGATCGTGGCCTTTATCAATCTGCTTATCAGATTAGAGTAGCCACTGAAAAAGAATTATTAAAAAGTCCAGATTTATGGGATTCTGAAAAAGTGTCTTCTGATAATTCCATTAGAGTGGCCTATGATGGGAACCCCTTGCAAAGTAGGCAAGAATGTTGGTGGCAAGTACGGGTTTGGGATCAAAACGACCAAGTATCTAATTGGAGCGAACCTGCTTTTTGGCGCATGGGTTTGCTCTCGCCAAGCGATTGGCAAGCCACGTGGATCGGTGCCCCTTGGCAAGGGGAGGAGGCCATATCTAGGCCTTCTTATCCTCAACAAGTACCTGAAGATTTAGGCCCACCTGCACCGCTATTGAGAAAAAGCTTTACCATTAACAAAGAAATTAGCAAAGCGGTGGCTTATGTTACGGGTTTGGGTTATTTTGAATTTTATGCCAACGGGCAAAAAGTAGGAAAGGATGTACTGGTACCCAACCAAACCAACTATGGCAAAAGACCCAATCTACCTGATTTTAGCATCAACGTACCAGACAATTTCACCAAATATAAAGTGATGTACTTGGCCTACGACATAAGCGATTTGTTAAAGCAAGGCGAAAATGTAGTAGGTAGCATTTTGGGCAATGGTTTTTACAATCCCGGTAAGTTTTGGACGGAGGGCTATGGCACACCTAGATTTTTAGGACAAATCCACCTTACTTATGCAGATGGCAGTGAGGAAGTGATCGTGAGTGATGAGACTTGGAAAATATCCAAAAGCCCTATCGTGATGAATATGGTGTTTTACGGAGAAGATTACGATGCCCGCTTAGAACAAGACGGCTGGAATACACCCGGTTTTGATGATACAAATTGGCAAAAAGCAGTTAAGAAAAAAGCCCCGGAAGGAGATTTGGTAGCCCATACGGCTCGCACAGATCAAGTGATTGAAAGTTTAGCGCCCATATCAGTAGAAAAATTGGGCGATGGGCATTTCAAAGTAGATTTTGGAGTAGAAGTCTCAGGCTGGGTACGCCTAAAGGATGTAGAAGGACCCGAAGGCCATCAAGTAAAAATGACTTTTGATAGCAATTTATATTCGGGAGACAATACCTACACTTTTGCCGGCAAAGGTCCTGAAAATTATGCGCCTCGCTTTAATTGGTTCGTTTTCAGTGGGGTAGAAGTAAAAAATTGGCCTGGTGAGTTAAAGGCCGAAAACATCAGTGCCGAAGTGGTAAATACCTATGTAGAAACTACAGCTAAGTTTGAAACCTCCAATCCCTTATTTAATGAAATCAATAAAATTTGGAGAAGAAGCCAAGAAGACAACATGCATGGAGGCATCACTTCGGACTGTCCACATCGAGAGCGCTCAGGTTATACCGGCGATGGGCAAGTGGCCTGTGCCACAGTTATCCATAATTACGATGCGCGCAATTTCTACTACAAATGGATTGGTGATATTGCAGATGCCCAAATAAAAGATACTGGCTACGTACCCAATGGCGCACCTTGGCAACCGGGTTGCGGTGGGGGTGTAGCTTGGGGTGCTGCCATTTGTATTATGCCTTGGGAGTTTTATGTGCATTATGGCGCCCAAGACATGCTGGCCGATAATTATGAAGCCATGAAAGGCTACATCAACTACATGCAAACTTGGGTAGATGAGGAAGGCATTATGCTTTCGCAGAGAAAAGGTGGGAATGGAGAAGTATTGAAGTGGTTTAATATAGGCGAGTGGGTCGCCCCGGGAGAGCTTATTCCTAATGCTTTAGTGCATACCTTTTATTTTTGGCGATGCGTAAATATTGCCGCAAATACCGCATCAATATTAGGCAATGAACAAGACGCAGCCGCTTATCGAGATTTGGCAGAAAGAACCAAAGCGGCTTTTCACCAACGTTTTTTTGATGCTACTGAAAAGAGCTATGGCACTGGTGGTGCCAATGTATTGGCTTTGCGCATGGGCGTACCCAATGAGGTAAAGGCCGACGTAGTTAATGCACTTGCAGAAAATATCGAAGCCCACGATGGCCACCTCGACACAGGTATTTTTGGCACCCGTTTCTTTTTTGAAATCTTGGCAGAAAATGGCTTGAATGAATTGGCCTACGCCGCCATGAACAAACGCACCGAGCCTAGTTTTGGACATTGGATAGAATTGGGCAGTACCACAACTAGGGAAAAGTGGGATACAGGCGGTTCGCACAATCATCCTATGTTTGGCGGTGGCTTGGTTTGGCTTTATCGAAATTTGGCAGGAATGAAGGCAAGTGTAGAAAAGCCAGGTTATAAGGAAATCATTTTTAAACCTCAAGCCATAGATTCATTAGACTATGTAAGCTACAGCAACAAAACAGTCTATGGCGAAGCGGGCATTTCTTGGAAAAACCAAGCAAACAGTTTTAATATGGAGGTTACCGTGCCCGTAGGGAGTTCAGCCAAAGTATACGTGCCCACCGAAAGTGAGCAGTCGGTAACCGAAAGCGGCAAGCCAATAGAAAGCGATGCGGGTATAGAATTTACAGGTATGGAAGAAGGCTATGCCATTTATAAAGTAGGCAGCGGGCAGTATAATTTTAGTGTGAAGTAAATTGTCGGTTCCTTTTTTTTCTAACCACTGGCGCTGGTCTCTTACCTGTGACAAATCATTCCTACTCGCAAGGCTGCAAGGAGTCTCCTGACTCCGATTTATTAGCCTAGTTTGCTCATT
>CAKZMZ010000166.1 GCA_937129345.1 uncultured Thalassovita sp.
CGTAGTCTGAGCCGTATCAATCAATAAGGGCGCATCGCCCGGCAACACGCGGGCTCTATTTCTAAAGGCATATTCTCCTGTAAGCAAGGAGTACCTCGAAGGCGTGCAGGTGGCCGCTGGGCTATGGGCATCTGTAAATTTGATGCCATTCTCCACCAATTGATCCACATAAGGCGTAGTAACTCCCACAGCGCCATAGCTGCTCAAATCTCCATAGCCTAGATCATCTACATAAAAAATTATTACGTTGGGAGGTGTAATGGCTGTGTTTTCTTGCTGCTTTTCTGAAGTTGGTTGGCAAGCAACGGTCAATAAAAGAGCTAAAAATAGCAGTCTCTGCATATTCTATGAATTTGGTTTAGATAGCGAAATCTAAATTAAGAGAAAAGTAGCTGAATATCTGATATCAAAGCATTTTCAAATTTTTAGCAAAACTTATCCATCTTGTTCGCTATTGTCCAACTTGCCCTGGTCGATTGTACCAATCCTCTTAATGTCTTTTTCTGGTGGGATGTCTTCGGGTTTTAAGCCTTTCTCACTCAATAAATCCCTTACGTCTTTGTTGTTGGCATGATGCTCCTTTT
Source organism: uncultured Thalassovita sp. (assembly GCA_937129345.1). Lineage (GTDB taxonomy): Bacteria > Bacteroidota > Bacteroidia > Cytophagales > Flammeovirgaceae > Chondrinema. The sequence continues at coordinate 585 of CAKZMZ010000166.1, forward strand.
CAATGGATTCTTCGCCTTCTAATTGGTCTTTTTTAACACTCAGATCGCTTATTGCAGTGGCAAAGTCTTTTCCTCTTAGTAAAACCTCGTGCAAATAGTCGTCTATGCTTTCATCTTCTGGTATGTCATACTTTTTTCTAATGTCTTCATTATTGAACAGCGCTCGGTCTCCGGATTTCAAAATCTCGATAAATCCAGCTTTATCCACACCTTTATCTTTAATGTTCTCGAAAAACTTTTGCTGGGTATCTTTGAGTTTTTTATGGGCTGCCAAACGTTTATGGGCTTTTTCATCCAACGCCTGATTGCCCATTTTTGCCAGCCAACGTTTAAAGGGCTCTGCATTTTTAGAGGGAATAGATTGTATGATCCGCAATAATCCTTCTCGATGGGCGCAGTCGATTTTATACATTTTGCCGTCTTTGTCCGAGGGTACGGGCAGTTGGGTACAAATTGTCCCCAACTCACTTTCTCGCTGTTTGAGCTTCTTCCAATATTCGCGGGGATTTTTACTCTCTGAGAGGATTCCTACCACGTCGGCCACAGCATAGAAAAGGGTTCCTTCATGCAGCACGGTTCTAATCTTCTTAGATTCAAATAGCTTTATTTGATTCATTCTACTATTGTTATTTCGTTCATTTGAAGATTTGTTGAATGGATACACATTCTCCTAGTTGTAAATTTCAATTTCACCACGACCCAACTCAACAAACTACAAACCAACCACATAAAATCACGAAGTAAGGTACAAAACATACTTTTTACCGCCCCACTTAGATCGGGTCTCTTCCCAACTTTCGATCAAACCTAATTTTTGTGCTGTGGTAAACGCTTTATTGATCGTAGGTTTGATACGCCCATGCTGCCCAATGGCCTTGTATCTGTACAATCGCATAATTTCTTCCAGCTTTTCATAGGTATACTCCACCACACTTTTACCTGTGTTTTTAGAAAGTTGGTAAGACTGATGTAGGCATTTGATGAACAGTTCCACCCCGATGTTCTGCCTGCCTACGGTCACTTTTCTGAGGCGCTTGTTCAAATCTGATGGTAGTTCAAAATAGGTATTCTGCTTCCTTTCAAAATTGAAAAAGCTAGAATCAATCGTAATCTTGTACAAATGGTCTTTTTCTCTTGAATTGTCTTGTAAATTGCCTAAATCTATGTTGTGGATTTCAACCAATCGCCTTACATCAATGGTAATGCGCTCCTTACCATTTTTATCGGGCTTGGGTACAGGAATCAAAAATTCTCTGTAATGCAGACCCAATAAGGATTCTATGAAATTTTTCTTGTCTTTCGGGTTGAATTTTCCCGTTTTGTTTTTCTTAATGCCACACTCGTTAAAAAACTCCGACAAGGTAAAGGAAAGGTAAGCCCGGTCTATTTCATTGTAAAGCTTCAGCTCATTCCGCTTTTTTTGCGCTAGTGAAACTATGGCCGTTAAGGTACGTACTTCGCTACCTGTCAATTCTCTAGATGTGTTTTCCCGTACTTTTTTGGGAATCCTATCTGCCAACTCTTTCGGAAACTCAATGGCATACTTATCATTCTCGCTTTTCCTGAGTGTAAGGATTTTGTCTATGGCTGTATTGAGTATCTTATGTAGGTTGGGATCTTCAAAGATAGTGAGTTGCTTAAACTGCCTGCCGGTCTCTATGTCTAGTAATTTGTTGGGATAGTGCATATTCTAAAAATTTATCCTTAAAAAAAAAATTGGAAAGAAGCAGGCAATATCAGTTGATCAGTTCTGCAATTTGCTTCATTTCAGTTACGGTAAATGTTTTCTCTCTAATCTTCCTATCGAAGGTACTGCGGCTCATATCGATGTTGGAATAAATGTACTTTTTGGTAATTCCGTAAGACCTTAAAATGTCTGGTAGAGAGACCTGTAATTTTCCAAAAGCATCGATAATTTGTGCGTCTACTTTCATGTCAAAAAATAGTTGGTTAAAACTGCGCTTCCTTTTTTGTCGATGTATTAAATATGATACATTTTTGTTCAAAAATCAAAACAACCTAATTAAAGAAATCGAAAAACTCTTTTTAGTAAGAAGAAAATCTCCCACCTAAATACCACTCTGCACAGAGTGCATTTAGTGTAATTAATGAAAAATTATTTAAATTTTCGATTAATTTTATCCTGAAAATCAAATAGTTACGGTTAAGTAACCATAGCATTATTTTGATTTCGCTTCTCACAATTCAAGATTGAATCTTTTCTACATAGTTAGACTTTTACTTTTAAAAAAATTTGGCTTATGTCGGTAAGGGAGACCTTTTTGTAGGTAGTGGGAGTACATTATGTCGGTCGAGTCGGTCAGTTATGTCGTGGGAGTTCTTTTTGTCGCCTTTGGGATGGCTTTTTGTCGGTGTGGGAGGTGATTTTGTAGGTTGTACAGCGACACATCACCTCTTTAGGGAGTACATTATGTCGGTGTGGGATTACCTTTTGTCGGTGTTGGGATTGCATTATGTCGGTCATAAAATAAAGTTTAACATTGGAAATTAGAGCGACAGAAGTATAATTTGGGATGGCCTTTTGTCGGTTTTGGGAGTGTGTTTTGTCGGTTAATGCCCTTTTGAGTTCTTAAAGAGGGTTTTTGCAATAAGTAAGGGAGACCTTTTTGTCGGTTTTGGGAGGTGGTTTTGTAGCAAAAGGATAACCTTTTGTCGGTTTTGGGATGGTCTTATGTCGGTAAGGGAGTTCAATTTGTCGGTACTTAGAGTGCATTCTGTCGGTATCGGGATCGCCTTTTGTCGGTTTTGGGATACCCTTCTGTCGCATTTGGGAGTGCATTCTGTCAGTAGAATTTTTTTAAAGTGCTGATAATCAATACTTAGTGTACGTTGTTACATCTATATAACTAATATAAATTATAAAACTTTAATAATTTATAAAGACTGGCTTTTCAGACATGCGCCAGTTTTGGCATGAATAAAAATCTTTCTTAGTACAAATTTTAAATCGCATTAAACTTTTACATTAAATTGTAACACTCCTTTAAAAATCAGCGAAAAGGTTATTTTTAACTGATTTAAAGATATTTAATAGGATAGATACTAAATAATTCGACTTGAATGTATTTCGCCTTAAATACCGTTAAAACAATCAAGGCCATTTAAATAGCAGCCTTCTGCAAACCATTGGGATTTCTACATTCCGTTTGGCATCAATCCAAAATGTTCTTGGTTTTCTTTTCTTTATCTTCGATCATTTTTAAAATGTCATCTTTCATTTCATTGGCCATGATTTTGATCATGGCAGTGGCTACCTCGGTACTCGTTCTAGAAGTAGCTGCGGCAATGTCCTTGATCAGTGCCAAAAACTTGACAGGGATTTGAACGGTAGAATTCTTCTCGGTAAACACGCCTCCCTCTCGCATTTCAACGATGGTTTTTCTCAGTGAGTCAAAGTCGTAATTCGATTTTTTCCTGCTGCTCTTGGTCGGCTTTGGGGTTGTTTTTTCCGTCGTGGTTTCGGAGCTCATGGTCTTTTTTCTTTTTGTTGAGGTTTTACTTTCGGTAGTCTTAGTGCTTGCCAAAGGATCATTAACTATGATTTCGAAGTCGTCATCGTCAAAAGTGTTTGCAGATTTTTTTGCCATTGCATAAAGGGATTAGTTGATCAAAAATTTTAGCAAATGCGAGATGTTTTTCTCTTTATCGTCAAAAGGGATAATAGTAGAACGGTTACTTCTGTAGGTTTCTGGTCGTTCTACAATACTCAATAAACCATCTTCCTTATTGACTATTTTTTCTATTTTATCATTTACCTTAAGAAAATATTTTTCATGTGCCTGCTGTTTTACCATTTTTGTAAAGTTGGTATTGCGTTCCTTGTTTAGGAACCAACCTGCATAAATGCCCAAGTCGGCGCACATTTTCATGTAAGACATGCCAGATTCTATGTCCAATTCGTCTGCAACTATCGGTACTGCTACCTTGTCTATGGTTTCTAGAACGCTAACCTGCTCCTTCTCTACCCTACCGGGAAAGTCCAAAAACACAAACTGAAAGTTCTCATTGAGGGCTTTGTATTTCTTTAGGTATTCTTTGTACGTAAAGGAATAGATGGGATACATGGAAGATAGCCTTTGCTTGTAATCATCAGGATAGATGTCTGCAAGGCCTTTAGCTACCGATTTCCGCTTCAATTCCTTCTCCCTTTGGTTGGCTATGGACTTTTGGTCGTCGAAATCGACCAGGGCTACCTTTAGGCCTTTCTTGAAACTGATATGGAAAAGCATGGTAGCACAGTAGATCGTCCATGTTGATTTGCCCACCCCTCCTTTCCTAGTAGCTATAGATAAAACTTTCATTGATTAAGCTATGGTTTATAATCGATTGAGATGTTGTTTTATTATTTACAATAAAATATTGTATAGCAAATATACAAAAAGTGATCAATAAATAATTTAATTTTTTATAAATCTATAATTTTATAGAATTATAAAATATAAATCTGTGATAGATTATATTATCAGATATAATCTGACATAAAAGATATTTATTGGTAATATAATATCTATAGATGTAGTATAATAGATATTTAAATCAGTTAACCATCATTGGATAGTCATTTATTCTATGATAATAAAATAGAGTTTTTATAAAGTTATTGAATGTCTATGTAAAACTCATTCAAAAATTGGAGATATTTTATAAAGTCATGCAGCCAAATTTTTACACCAATTAGGGGGAGCATGTTTCAGTATTAAATGGTCCCATTTATAGGTGGTTTTTCTAACTGTTTAAATAGGTTGAATACTTAGGTAAACATAATTAAATTAACTTTAAACCCTACCTAGGGTTTGACTTAATTGACTCAAGACGAGTGTTTTTAAAATTAACCCTAATGTAGGGTTTTGCTTAAACTTATTTTGTCTCTGTACTTACCAATGTTCAGCATCTCAAAAATACTTATCAACCTGCTCATTGAAATGATTATATTTTCTAGCTGAATTCCTTTTTTAATAAATCAATGTATATTTATACATCCAATTTATTGAAAATAACCTATATACTAAAATTATTATGAGCTTAGAGCAAACTTGGAGGTGGTATGGCCCTAATGATCCAGTAACCTTACCGCATGTACGCATGGCCGGTGCTACTGGAATCGTATCTGCACTTCATCATATACCTATCGGCGAAGTATGGTCAGTAGAGGAAATACAAAAGCGCAAAAAAACGATAGAAAAGGTTGGTTTAACTTGGTCTGTGGTAGAGAGCGTGCCTATTCATGAAGATATTAAGAAAAGAAGTGGTGAGTTTCAGAAATATATAGAAAATTACAAACAGACCCTTCGCAATCTCAGCGAATGCGAAATCGACACGGTCTGCTACAATTTTATGCCTATTTTAGACTGGACCCGTACAGATTTGGCCTTTCCTATGCCCGATGGCTCTACTGCTTTGCGGTACGATGCCGCAGAATTTGCAGCCTTTGAGCTTTTCTTGTTAGAAAGGCCCGGTGCCCAAGATGAATACGACGCAACTATGCAGGCCATTGCCCAAACGATGTTCGATAAATGGGACGATTCCAAAAAGACAAAAATCACCGAAAACATCATTGCCGGCCTACCCGGAACAGATGGGGGCTACACATTAGAAAAGATAAGGGACATGTTGGCATCGTATCAAGGCATAGGGGAAGCCGAGTTGAAACAAAATCTCTTCGCTTTTTTGAGAGACATTACCCCAACAGCAGAAGAAATGGGCATTTTCTTATCTATACACCCCGATGATCCCCCATTTTCTATTTTGGGCTTGCCAAGAGTAGTAAGCACCGAAGAAGACGCGGGGCAGATTTTAAAGGCGTATGATTCTCCCCACAATGGCCTATGTTTTTGCACAGGTTCTTACGGTGTGAGGGAAGAAAACGATTTGCCGGGCATGGTAAAAAGATTAGGGCACCGTATTAACTTCATTCATTTGCGCAGCACCAAAAGGGACGACATGGGCAATTTCCATGAAGCCGACCACCTAGACGGCGATGTAGATATGTACGCTGTGATGAAAGCCTTATTAAACGAGCAAAAAATGCGCGTCGAATCTGGCAGGAAAGATCATAGACTGCCCATGCGCCCCGATCACGGCCACCAAATGTTGGATGATTTAGAGAAAAAAACCAATCCGGGTTATTCTGGCATTGGTAGATTAAGAGGCTTAGCAGAATTACGAGGCTTGATGTTAGGTATTCAGCGTTCTGCTTGATTATATCTGCAAAGAACGATACTTTAAAAGAAAAATAGCCCTGGCTTTTAGTCGTGGGCTTTTTTTTGGAGATAATGAACAAAGAATGGCTTTAAATGATAGGCTTTGAATTTCAATTTTCTGTGGGCTTTTATTTGCTTTATTGGGAAACTTAAAGAAGCAAATATGAAAATGAAAAAATTAAGTATTTACTTATTTGTCATTGGCTCCCTATTTTTTCTCGCATGTCAGTCCAACAATAAAAAAACACACCTATATAATATAGTGGAATATGGCGCAGTCGGTGATTCCTCCACCTTAAATACAAAGGCTGTACAGGCCGCTGTCGATGCGGCGACTGAAGCAGGCGGTGGCGTGGTTCTGGTACCACCTGGCAAGTTTGTAACCGGTACTATTTTCTTGAAAGACAATGTGGTGTTGGAAGTAATGGCAGGAGCCACGCTATTTGGTTCACCCAATATTGAAGACTATACCAAAATGACTTGGGGGCACAATAAAGATCGACAGCCTTACCATTTGATCATGGTCTATCAGGCCGAAAACGTGGAAATTAGGGGAGGGGGTTTGATCGACGGCAACGGCCCAGCTTTTTGGAAGGATTACGATGCATCCAAAAGTCCTCAGTGGGTAATGGCCAAGGAGTTGAAAGTAAGCCCCATGCTAGAGGTACAAGAAAGCAAGAATGTGCGCATTAAAGATGTAGAACTCAAAACAGGTGGAGGCTGGACGGTGCATTTGTACGATTCTCAGGAAATCCAGATCCAAGGCATCCGCTTGATCAATAACCTTTTTGCACCCAATGGCGATGGCATAGACATTACCGGTTGTGAGGATGTAACCATTAGCGATTGCATTATTAAAACCTGCGATGATGCTGTTTGCCTCAAAACCACTTTTGATAGCAAAGAGTGCAAGCGGGTTACCGTAGCCAATAATGTGATTGAGTGTTCTTGCGTGGCACTAAAAATTGGCAATGAGAGTTTTCGGGATATTTCACAAGTTACCTTTAGCAATAACATCATTTACCATTCTTCAAGGGCGTTGGGCATTTATGCTGAGAGTGCTGGTAAGGTGGAAGACATTGTGGTTTCCAATACGGTGTATGATTCAAAATCGCCGTTGATTTACAATCGCCCTATCCATATTTCTTTGATGAAGCGAAAAGAACCCAGTGGAGCAGTGGGCAATGCCACGCACAAACCCGATGTACAATTGGTAGATGATGGCGGAAGGGAACCCTATTTACGAAATGTGTTGATCAGTAATTTTATCGCCAAAACCGAAGGCAGAATTTTGGTAACGGCAGAGCCGGGTAGGATGATAGAAAATCTTACTCTAAGAGATATTTCCATAGACTATCCGTGGATTGAAGACCCCGTACCAAATATACCCAAAGCCATGAGCGGGCAATTCTCTCCCATGAACCCCGATGCCAAAAAAGCAAGGGCTGCCGTAGTTTTGGAAAACGTGGAAGCATTGGTTATTGACAACCTCAACATCAGATGGCCCGAAACCGACACAGTTCCAGCTGACTGGCAGTTTCCCAAGCGCATAGCCAATGGTACTTTAGAGCCTTTTTTTCCTGATTACTCCAAAGCAAGGCAGTGTGAAATGAGCGCTATTTGGGCAAGAAACATACAAAAAGGGTATATTCGTGCGCCCTTCGCCGAGGCGTCTGCCGATGTGATGCCGAGGTACCAAATAGAAAACTCTAATTTAAAAGTGATAGATGATTAGAGTTTGGGTTTTAACTATCGGATTTTAGATGACTTTGTTAAGTGACTATTTTAATCTATCAGTTTATTTAGTCTAAACTACAAATCGATTTCAACTTTAACTGAACAAAAATGAAAACTAAAAAAATTAAATTCCTCTTTTTATACCTCTCATTGCTTTTTACCTGCAATGCCATGGCACAGATTAAAGTAGCCTGCATCGGCAATAGCATTACTTATGGTTCTGGCATAGAAAACCGTGAATTATTCAGTTATCCTGCTCAATTGCAAATGATGTTAGGCGATGCCTGGGAAGTGCAAAATTTTGGAGTAAGTGGGGCAACTATGCTCAAAAAAGGCAATAAGCCTTATTGGGAAGAAAGCAAATTTGAAGAGGCGTTGGCCTATAAACCCGATGTAGTGATCATTAAATTGGGCACAAACGATACCAAGCCTGTCAATTGGAAGTATGGAGAAGAATATGAAGTCGATTACCAAGCCATGATCGATCAACTATCGGAAAACTCAAACCCTGTTATTTTCCTTTGCAAGCCCGTTCCAGCTTATGAAGTCAATTTTGATATTAGGGGAGAAGTGGTTGAGAATGAAGTGGTTCCTGTAGTAGAGAGATTGGCCGGCAGGAATAACCTCACCTGTATAGACCTATTTACTCCATTTGAAAATTTAGAAATGCTCTTTCCCGATAAAATACACCCAAATGCGCACGGGGCAGCTTTGATGGCGGGCATTATCGCACCGCATCTTATTAAAGATCAACAGTATATTTTACTGCAAAAATTGAGTAAGTAATACCATGCTCAAGCCTTAGATTTTTAAAATATGCTCTAAAGCTTCTATGATATCATTCAAGAAATTGCTAATAATCCTGTTTGGTACTAGTCTATTTTTTTCTTGTACCTCACAAAATGAATCAGACAGCGCCTCTTACGATGTATGTGTTTATGGTGGAACTTCTGCGGGAGTGATGGCGGCCTATACTGCTAAAATGATGGGTAAGTCGGTTCTGCTTATCGAACCGGGCAAGCACTTGGGCGGCTTGAGCGCCTCAGGTTTGGGAGAAACCGATATTGGGAACAAGTACACGGTTACGGGTTTATCTAGAAATTTTTACAGAAGACTAGGGCAGCACTATGGCCAATTTGAAGCTTGGCGCTTTGAGCCGCATGTAGCAGAAAAAACCTTTAATGAGTACATCAAAGAAGCCGGAGTAGAAGTGCTGTACGATCATAGGATCATTGATGCAGAAACGGAGGACAACTTACTACAGAGCATACAGCTTGAAAACACCACCAACACTTCTGACATGGAAAAACGTAAAACCATTTTGGCAAAGCTGTTTATTGATTGCACCTATGAGGGTGATTTAATGGCAAAGTCGGGTGTAGGTTATACCATAGGCAGAGAAGCCAATAGCGTTTACAATGAAACCTTAAATGGAGTGCAGTTTCACGGGGGTAACCAAGTGCCTGATGGTATAGATCCATACATTATTGAAGGCGATAGCAGTAGTGGTTTGCTTTGGGGCATCAATCCTGATTTGCCTGCGCCTGTAGGCAGTGGCGACAAAAAAATTCAGGCCTACAATTACAGGCTTTGCCTTACTACCGATAGCACCAATATGCTGCCTATAACAAAACCAGCTAATTACGACCCAAGTAAATATGAAATACTCAGGCGCATCATTAAACAACGCGACGAGGCTGGGTGGGTACAGCGTATTTATCAGTTATACTTGAGAATTATGCCCATGCCCAACCAAAAAACAGACATTAATAATAAAGGTGGGTTTTCAACTGATTTAATTGGTGGTAGTTGGGAATATCCCGAAGCCAATTACGAACGGAGAAAAGAAATTGAGCAGGAGCACAGGACTTATATTGAAGGCTTACTTTATTTTTTAGGAAATGACCCAGAAGTTCCGCAGCATATAAAAGAGCAAATGAATCAATATGGCTGGCCTAAAGATGAGGTTCAAGACAATGGGCATTTTCCACATCAGATTTACGTACGTGAGTCTAGGCGGTTGCTTGGCGAGTTTGTAATGACCGAACACCATTGCCGTGGCACAGAAGTGATTACCGATACCATAGCCATGGGTGCTTATAATATGGACTCGCACAATACAGACAGGCATGTAGTGAATGGCATGTTAAAAAATGAAGGTGATGTGCAAGAAGGTGTACCACCATACCCTATTGCTTACCGTTCAATCCTGCCTAAAAAGCAAGAATGTAAAAACTTATTAGTGCCAGTATGTATTTCAGCAAGTCATATTGCTTATGGAAGTATCCGTATGGAACCCGTATTTATGATGTTGGGGCAGGCGGCAGGTGCAGCAGCCGTATTGAGTTTAAACCAAGAAATTGCTGTGCAAGAATTAAGCGGCAAAGTATTAAAAGATACTCTCAAGTTAAATCCTTTGGCTAATGGAACACCCGCAGAAATTATTTTAAATAACGAAGACCTCAACACAAAAATAGAAGGTGATTGGACTGTTTCCACCAAACCTTATACAGGTAAATACAATGTAAGTTATTTAGAAACTACTGCTGCTTCAGGTAATCACAATCCTACCAAGGTTACTTTTCAATCTGCCATTTCTAAAGGCAAGTATGCGGTTTATTTTTATGTAACCGGTAAAGGTCGTAAAGACAGGAAAACTAGGAGTAAAAGTGTGCCTGTACGCATCATTCACGGTATGAATACCTTTGAACAAGCTGTGGATATGGAAAATAACGAGCAAAAATGGGTGCTGTTGGGAGAATACGAGTTCGATGCAGGTAATTTAAAAATAGAAGTGAACGCGAGTGCCAAAAAGCAAATCGTAATAGCAGATGCTGTCCTTCTCTTGCCCATTTAAGCTTTATAAGCTGTATTTATTCGATGTGTTGAATCGATTGCCTTGATGAAGGTACCTTTTACAATTAGTATGTAAAGGTTTTTCTATTCCTTTTCAAAACTTGCTCAAACCTTTTCAAGCCAAGTAATTTTTTTAAAAAATGACTTAATTAGGGAATGTGTTTGGTCACATATATAAGTAGTCAACGCTGCTTCATGTGTGCCAAACATGAGCTAAATAAATTTTAAATCAAATTACATGGAAATGAAAAATTGTTTACGATTGCTTTTCGTATTGCTGTTTGCTTTGCAATACGCTTTGGCGCAAGGACAGACCGTAACAGGTCAAATCACCTCCGCAGAAGACAATGAGCCACTTCCTGGTGTAAGTATCCTGATCAAAGGAACGACCACCGGTACCTCCACAGATCTTAATGGTAACTACAGGTTGGCAGTGCCAGATGGTAATGCTGTATTACAGGCTAGTTTCATAGGTTTTGAAACTATAGAAATACCAGTAGGCAACCAAAGCATAATTAACATTAGCATGCAACCAGACTTAGAGCAACTCGAAGAAGTAGTTGTAGTAGGTTATGGTTCTCAGGTAAAGCGTGATATTACTGGGGCAGTATCATCAGTAAAAGGTAAAGACTTGCAGGCATTTAATACACCATCTTTTGACCAAGCTTTACAAGGACAAGCAGCAGGTGTACAGGTAACCTCATCTAATGGTGTACCGGGTGCTCCTACTCGTGTAATGGTGCGGGGCACTAACTCTATCAATGCGGGTACTGAGCCGTTATGGATTGTTGACGGCATGGTATTGCAAGACATGGGTGGTGAAGGACTTAATGGTTTTGGAAGAAACGGCGCTGGAGCAGTTGGCCAAAACCCACTAGCTACCTTAAACCCTAATGACATTGAGTCAATAGAAGTACTGAAGGATGCAGCAGCAACGGCCATTTATGGTTCTCGTGGTTCTAATGGTGTAATCTTAGTAACTACAAAATCAGGAGAAAAAGGAAAAGGAAAGACAGAATTGAGTGTTACAAGAGGTATTTCTAATGTACTAAACGGCCCAGAAGAATGGGGTTTTGTTGACGGTACCACTTGGTTGGCTTTAGCCGATGAATCAAGGGCAAATCGCGGTATAGACCCATATGAGCCTAATAGCATTTTAAATGATGGACGTGATCCTAATGCAGTTTTAGGTCGTTCTCAAATTGCTAACACCAACTGGTTTGACCAGGTATTACAACAAGGTGGTTTCATTGATCTTAATCTTTCAAATTCAAAAGGTTTTGAGGGTGGTCAGTACTATCTTTCTACTCAATACAGAAAGGATGAGGGCATATTGGTAGGTTCTGATTTAGAAAGGGTGAGTACAAGGTTTAATGTTGATTTTGAACCAGTAAAAAACTTTTCTGTTGGTACTAGAATGAATTTAAGTTATACCAATCAGCAGCGTCCGCCAAATGGTGGTGGCCCCGGAGGTAATGAAAATACGGCCTTAGGCGGATACAACCAAACAGTTTCTGGTCAGGCAATCCCAATCTTGCCAATATTCCATCCTACTGCAACCAATGCCAATGGAAATCCTATTTTATTTGACCCTCTTTCAGGTAGAAACCCTGTGGCTACTCTTAATAGAGATAACTTTATTAACGATTTAGAGAATTTCCGAGCCTTAGGTAATTTCTTTGTGAATTATGATGTACCTTTTGTAGATGGACTTTCAGTTCGCTCTGAAGTAGGATTTGACGTTTTTCATAACTCAGTTATACAATACGCCAATACTGTTATAAGAGAAGATTCTCCTTATGTTTTTGACTTTGCAAATACAAGATCAAGAATGTTATATAATTTCTATACAACTTATGACAAGGAGTTCGGCGATCACAATATAAATCTAACAGCAGGTGTAGAAAATATAAGGCAAAGCTCAAGGACTAGAAATACTGAAGGGCAAGGTATTACAGGTGATGCAAAAGAACTTGGTGGTAATGCTGAAATTTTACGTGCCTCAAACGGATTAGGTGGAGAATTATATTGGCGTGGTGCTTTTGGCCGTATTAATTATAAATTTAAAAATCGCTACTTACTTAGTTTTAGTGGTAGGAGAGACGGTGTAAGTATCTTTACAGAAGATAATCGTTATGCACTTTTCCTAGCAGCTTCAGCAGGTTGGATCATTACCGAAGAAAGCTTCTTTAACGTACCAGGCATAGATTTCTTAAAGTTACGTGCTAGTTATGGCGAAACAGGTAACTACTCTATAAATAATAATGCAACTTTCACGACTTACACAGGCTGGGGTCGTTATGGTGATAGAAGCTTAGATGTAAATGCAGGTTCACTTTTAACTGGTATTGGTAATCCAGATATTACTTGGGAAACTACAGAAGCTTTAGATTTAGGTATTGACTTTGAATTGTTTAGTAACCGTGTTACTGGTTCAATAGGCTATTACAGACAAGATGCTAGGGATTTATTATTTCAAGTACCTATACCACAGTCATCAGGTATTTTTAATAGTGGGAACCGTATATGGAACAACGTTGGTGATTTGAGGAATCAAGGCTTTGAATTTACTATCAACACTGTCAACATAGATAAAGGTGATTTCCAATGGAGGTCAAGTTTTAACTTTACTACGAACAACAATGAAGTATTGAAATTGTCAGGTTCTTCTGATACTGAAGAATTGTATAATGTTAGAAGTAGCCCTCTAGTATCTAGGGTAGGCGAGTCCATTGGTTACTTTAGAATAGCAAGATATGCAGGTGTTGATCCACAAGGTGGCTATGAGTTGATTGAGGAAATGGATTTGGATGTTTTTGATGAAACCGGCGAACGCGTACCAACCGGTAACTTAATCCCAGCAACCAGGGGTAACCTACAAAGACACTTGTTTGATGAGAAGGATAAAACAGGCCTACCTACTTTCTTTGGTGGTTTTAACAATACCTTCACCTACAAAGGGCTAGAGTTAACAGCGGTATTGACCTTCCAAGGAGGGAATTACATCTATGATAGAATGGCTGCTAGTGCGTTCTATGTAAATGGCACTAGACCAATTGCTCAAGATTTAGTTGGTAATTACTGGCAAAATCCTGGTGATAACGCTGAGTATCCTGCTTTAAGTTGGAACCGACGTTACGATGTGATTAACCCTGATGGTAGTGTCGATGAAAATCAACGTTTCGATAACCGCCGCTCGGGTCAGGTTCACGATCGTTTCTTGCAAAAAGGTGATTTTATTAGATTGCGTACTTTACAGTTAGCCTACAACCTACCTACAAGCATTACTGAGAAAGTTTACATGAAAGGTATTAGGGTATTTGTAGCTGCTAATAACTTAGCAACCATTACAGGATATGAAGGTTTTGATCCAGAAGTAGTGAATCTAGGTGGTGGCAGTTCTGGTAGAAATATTGGTCAAGGTTGGGTTGGCACACAGTTGCCTCAGCTAAGGTCTTATCAATTTGGCGCTAATTTCACTTTCTAATCAAAATTTTAAATTTTAATTGAAAATATTAAGAAAATGAAAAACATAATAAAAATAGTTGTAGCATTAGGACTCATTTTTTCGAGTACATCTTGTGAAGATGAATACTTTGATTTGATTAATCCGCCACAAGCTCCGTTTCAAACTACTGCGGATTTAGAGAATGGGGTAATAGGTGCCTATTATACACTTACAGGTAATGGAGGTTTCCGAGCTATTTTTGATTGCGGTAGGATAATCGGGGAAGCTTATGCAGATGGTGTTCAATTAGCTGATCAAGGAGCAGGCTACCCAGTAAATGGTGATGCAGAAGATATGTATAACCGTCTTACCGCAGGTACGCAAATAGCACTTTATGACAATTCTATGTTCCGTTCAGGATATTTTACGGTCGGTCATGCTAATGCAGGACTAGGCTTTATAGAAGGAAGTGATTTCGATCCTTTCCCTTTGGACACAGACGTTAATAAAGACGAGAATATAAATAGGATGGCTGGGGAATTTTACTTTCTCAGAGCCTATGCTTATTACTGGATAGCCAGGGCTTACTTACCAACCTATCCTAATGATGAAGACAGAATACCATTTAGATTAAACCAAGCAGGTAACTTTGATGAAGCAGTAACTTCTGATTTAGGTTCTGCTACTGAAGTTTATGAGCAAATAGTTGCAGATTTGAGAGAAGCAAAAAACTTATTACCTGAACGTTATGAAGAAGGGGTACACCACCCATCTTATGCAGATGGTAGGGCTAATAAATTTGCCGCTTCAGCTCTCTTGGCTAAAGTTCTTTTTCACATGCGTCGTTATGATGAGGCCTTAGTAGAGTTAAACTTTGTAATTGATCAAAATGGTGGAGATTACGATTTATCTGAAGAACCTATTGAAGCATTTAATAAAACAGGTCCAGTACGTGGTAAAGAGGTTATTTGGTACTATACACTTTGGGGTGGTGATGGTCTTGGAGGATCTAGTAATTGGAAACATCCAGGTCGTCTCTCTTGGTACAACGCATCAAACAGAGATAATACTGATCCCTCACCCACAGGAGGTAATCCAGAAAATAACGGAGGTCGTTTCCTACCAGCAAGCGATTCATTCCTTGAGGCTGTAGGTTGGCAAGATGCTAATGGAGATGAAACAGCAGAAGCACTTCAAGATTTACGTTATATTCAATTATTCAAAAGAT